>NZ_JAMPKD010000013.1:0-176063 GCF_039961915.1 Trichocoleus sp. DQ-A2 | reverse complement strand
TGAGTTTCTCGGCTTAAATCTCTAATAAATCTCATAAGTCTCTTGTTTTCTTGACTTTTGTTTTAGCTTATTCTACTTTTTATTATGTGTAATTTATTTTACATAAGCACTTACTTTGCATATTTAACAGCCTAGTTGCTGCTTAAAAGGGACTCCTTAACAGAATTATTAGTTGCATCAGCAACACGGTTTGTAACTACTTTAATTTGTTTGGGCTATTAACAAGTTATATTAAAATTATTTTGCAAAGTAAATTCCAAACAGCTAATCTATTGACTTCGAGACGAATTTAGAAGCTATAAAGCATCGCTTCATTTACCTCATAACTATGTGTTTCTATGCAACAGAATTGAACCATTTTTGAATTTGATTCGCAGATTTGAATAAGATGAGCGGCACGAAACACCAAGATAGATAATAAAATTTCAGCGTGATAAAATTTTTAGGCATTGATTTGGGATGGCGATCGCAACCCAGTGGATTATGCTGCCTCGCTTGGGAAGATGGGCAGTTGCATCTGCTGGATTTAGATAGACTCGAAACAATAGAAGAAATTCTCAACTGGATTGATACTTGGGCACCCGCACCAGAACCGGCGATGATTGCCGTCGATGCCCCGACACTGATTCCCAACACTACTGGGACGCGACTACCTGATAAACTTACCCACAAATATTTTGGTCGTTATCACGCGGGTTGCTACCCTGCTAATCTAGGACTCCCCTTTGCTCAGCGCACCGTAGGATTTGGACTCAGCCTCGAATCCCGTGGATTTGCTCACGCACCAATTATCAAACCCCAACAACCGGGACGCTATCAAATCGAAGTATTTCCCCACCCAGCCATCGTCAATTTATTCAGCTTAGAGCGGATTCTTAAATACAAGAAAGGCAAGCTGGCAGAGCGTCAATTAGAACTAATCAAACTCCGCCAGTATATTGTTAATAGCTTACCAACTTTCCACCCTGCCCTAAATGTCTCCTCGTCCTCTGTGCCGATTCTCCATCTTTGGAGTTCGATGCTTGCAGAAATCCCCAGTACCCTTGCAACCTTTAAAGCCTTAGAAGATAAGCTAGATAGCCTTATCTGTGCCTATGTGGGCGCTCACTGGTGGTACTGGGGATTAGAAAGAAATTTGGTGCTGGGAGATGACACCACCGGATACATTGTCGTCCCCAAGAATCATTTTGAGTTTTAAATTTTGAATTAATAACTCAAAACTCAAAACTATCTAAGCCCAAAGAATCAGCCCCAATTCGTAGGGGCTTGATAGATTGTCGTGTTTTGGCAAAACCCGTAAAGAGAAACCCTGCAAACCACTGGAGGTATAAAGAATATCAACAGTGTAAATACTACATCCTTGTTGATCTTTGCCTTGGTAATCCATCACTACGGGAATGCCGTTGACAATTTCCCCATCGACACCAACTGCACCCTGATAAAGTTCAACTTGAACATCATCGGAGCTGAGTTCTCCCAGATTAACCCGCGCTTTGACGCTAACGGTTTGGTTGACCATAATCCCAGCCGGTTCAGAGACATCAACTTCTTCGATTTTGATGTTGTACCATTGCTCGAAGATTCGTTGCTTCCAGGCGGCTACATCCTTGGCGGGGGCGTAGTTGTCTGCGGTCATCGTAGAGTAGCGATCGCTCGCTGGGAAATATCCCCGCACTGCATACTCCCGCACCATCCGCGACGTATTGAAGAACGGACAATTCAATCGAATCGAATCCTTCATTTTGGCAGTCCACTTGCGGGGAATTCCAGCACCATCCCGGTTATAGAATAGCGGCACGACTTCCTGTTCTAGCAAGTCGTACAAAGCATTCGCTTCCACATCATCTTGATAATTGATGTCTTCATAGTCTTCTCCGTGACCGATGGGCCAGCCAGTACGGACATAATCTGCCTCATCCCACCAGCCATCCAGCACGCTCAGATTCGGCAAACCATTCATGGCAGCTTTCATCCCACTGGTACCAGATGCTTCTCGCGGACGCCTGGGAGTGTTCAACCAAACATCACAACCCGCCACCATTAATCGGGCAACATAAGTGTCGTAGTCCGGGATAAACACCACGCTGGCATTCATTCCTTCATCCCGCGAGAAATGAATGATATCCCGGATCAGTTCCTTCCCAGGCATATCCTTGGGATGAGCTTTTCCAGCAATGACGAATTGCACCCGCCGATTTGGATCGCCCAACAAGATTTTCTTGATCCGGTCTAGGTTCCGCAAAAACAGAGTTGCCCGCTTATAAGTCGCAAAACGACGGGCAAACCCGATTGTTAGCACCGTTGGATCTAATACTTCCTGCGCTTGGTCAATCTCAGAGGGAGAAGCACCGCGATCGCGCAACTTTCTCACTAGGCGATCGCGCACAAACACCACCAGTTCTGAGCGCTGACGCTCGTGATTGCGCCACAACTCCTCATCCGGAATCGACTGCACCCGCTCCCACAACGGATCGTCTACTGGCGCGTCAGACCACTGAGGGCCAAGGTAGCGGTCATACAGCTCCTGCGTTGACTTCGCTACACAAGTGCGGGCGTGGACTCCATTCGTAATCGCGGTAATCGGCACCTCATTGAGTGGAAAATCTTTCCAGAGACTCTGAAACATCTTCCGCGACACCAACCCGTGCAGCTGAGCAACCCCATTGACAAAGCTCGATGTCTTCATCGCCAGTGCTGCCATGCTAAACGGTGACGCCAAATCCCCAGTGTCCTCCCGTCCTAAGCCGAGAAACTCTTCGTGGGAAAGTCCGTAAATATCGGCATAGTGCCCCACGTAATAAAGAGCCTTATCCGGGGGGAACAAATCGAACCCAGCAGAGACAGGCGTGTGAGTGGTGAAAACTTGACTTGCTTGCGCCACTTGTTTAGCGGCGGCAAAATCCAGTTTCTCTTCCTGCATCAACATCCGGATGCGCTCCAAAATTAGAAACGCTGAGTGGCCTTCATTCAGGTGATAAACGGTGGGTTTGTATCCCAGCGCCTTCAGCATCCGGAAGCCCCCGATGCCCAACATCATCTCCTGATGAATCCGCATATCCAAGTCACCACCATACAGCTCGTCGGTGATGTCGTGGTCGTAGGGATTGTTTGGCTCAATGTTGGTATCGAGCAGGTATAGGGGCACAGTTCCCACTTGCACGCGCCAGACACGGGCATAGACGGTGCGCCCTGGATACTCTACAGAAATCCGCAGTTCCGAACCGTCAGGATTTTGCTCCGGGTGCAACGGCATATTGTAGAAATCGTTAACCGGATAGCGTTCCTGCTGCCAACCATCGGCATTGAGGTACTGGGCAAAATACCCTTCCTGATAGAGTAAGCCGACGGCAACCAGCGGTAAGCCTAAGTCACTGGCTGATTTCAGATGGTCTCCCGCGAGAACGCCCAAGCCACCAGAGTAAATGGGCAGGCAGTCGGTTAGACCAAATTCCGCGCAGAAATAGGCATAACACTCCTGAGTCCTGAGTCCTGAGTCCTGAGGACTGAGCGAGGAAGCAGAAGAATTTTCTTGTTTCTTCTCAGTCCTCTGACCGTTCACCTCATTCCTGTGTTTGCGATACCACGTCCGTTCTTGCAGGTAGTCGTCTAGCTGGCGGCTGGCTCGTTCCATGTGGGCAACAAAGCCTTCATCTTCAGCAACTTCTTGTAGCCGCGCTTGAGAAATAGTTCCCAGCATTAGCACTGGATTGTGACGGCTGGATTCCCACAAATCGCGGTCTAGGCGGCGAAATAACTCTTTAGTTTCAAAGTTCCAATCCCAATGCAGGTTATATGCCAGTTTTCGTAAGGGTTCTAGTCTTGACGGCAAGGCGGGGGAAACGTTAAATGTCCGAATCGGCTGCATTGACAAAGCCTCAAAAGTCTTAATAGAGCTATTGTGTACTCACTTCCGCTACAAGTTGGATGCTCTTTATACTCTTTTTTTGGACTGGAAATGTTGATCCCTTTATCCAGCTAGCTGCCCTTAGCAAGCTGCCGCTTTCAATCTAAAATCCTAGTTTTTCCAGGGAATATTGAGAAAATTTGTTTAGAAAAGCGCTCCTAGCACGGGAGCGATCGCCTAAAAGCGGTGAACATCGCGTCTCTTGCAACGCTGCCCTTGGGCACCATTAGTGGCATTTAGTGGCATTCGCGTGTTTATCCTCCTGGCGTCCAAACACCTTAGCTATCTGGGATCGCACCCTAGCAAAGATTCCAGTATTTCCCAGGTTCTGCAATTTCCTGGATTTTGAGCTAGGGAAAAGTTAAAACCCAGGAACCGGGTGCGATCTCGTGGTATAACAACTAAGCGATCGCTAGGGAAACTTCGCGCTCTGGCAATCGTCAGAGCAGTTTAAGCAGCTCAAACGACGGCTGGACTGACCGCTTGAGGTCAACAATCACTCCAGACTCAAGGCAAAAATGAAGCAATATTTCGGTATTATGAGAAAGTTGTTCTGCCTTTAAGGCAGCAACATTCAGCCTTTCCCGTCTGGAGTAGATATCGGTATGGTGACTCTCAAAATTGTCGTTTATATAGTCGTTGCCTTCTTCAGCCTGCTCTTTGTGTTTGGATTTTTGTCCAGCGATCCTTCCCGTAACCCAAAACGCCGGGATCTGGAATAAACAGCGATCGCTTTATGCCTCAGGCCGATGTCGGGGCAGCAGTCCACTGCGAGGCACCCTACTCAGAGTGCAGTTGAGGATAGGCATTGGTGCTGTCCGCTCAACTCCTGTTGCTAGAAGATGCCCCAACCAGTTCCGCCGCCCCCACCGCCTGCGATTATCAACACGTTGCCGCCAGAGGATGTCACTTCTCTAGCTGTCTCCGCTCAAACAATTGCATCGGATTCCCAGCGAACCCTGCAACCTGAGACCCTTGCTGCCCCGACGCAGCCGGAAACGTTTGCGCCGGAGTCTTCTTCCTCGCTCTCTGTAATTTCTATCCCCACCAGAAAAGCTGCCCCCCTTGGTGCCCCAATTTCAGTGGGTCATCCAATTGTCAGGAATGGGAGTGGTAGGGAAGAAGCATCTGTGCAGACAGACCAGAATGACGACGACCCTGCATTGTCAGCACAACGGCTTCGCCCTTACGCATACCCAGATCAGGATTTTCCGAACGTTGCTGAATTTGATGCTTCGTCGGTAGAAAATCAAGAGTCAGAACCTAGGCAAGAGAACACTGAAAGTCAGGCTGCGATCGCAAAAGAACGCGCGGCAACTCCTATGTTGCAAAAGCAGCTGCCGAGTGTCGAGCAACAGCCTCCAGAACCCTCAGAATCTCCGGAATCTCCGGAATCTTTGCCGAGTGAAACTCCGATAGAGTCTACTCCTCCAGCGCCCGTGTCGGAGGGTGAGCCTTGGCCTGAAGAGGAATTGGCACCGGCACCGGCACCCGCACCTCCCACCCCAGAAAATCAACCAGCACCCGCCCCTGCCCCCGGTACAACGCCACCTCCGCCTACGACTTCTGGCGGTACGGGAGGCGTTGTGGAATTAACTTCTGACCAGCAAGAATACGATGTAGATCGACAAGTCGTTACAGCAGAAGGCGATGTTGTCTTGCGCTACCAGGGTGCGGTAGTAGATGCGGATCGGCTACAGGTAAACTTGCCGAATCGCGTTGTAGTGGGCGACGGGAATGTCGCCATGACGCGAGGCGAACAAGTGCTGCGGGGCGATCGCGTTGAGTATTATTTTGCCCAGGATAGCGGTTTCCTCCTAAATGCCAGTGGCGAGATTTACCAGCCTTCAGCAGGGGCAGATTTTTCGAGTCCTTTACCCAATGATGCCAGTGCTGCGGCTGCCTCAGTACGACCGTTAAGCGATCGCATTACCGCCAACCAACCCGTCTCGAATATCACCAGTCCCGGCGGCTACGGACTGGTCTTTGGGGCTGGTCAGAACATCCAAAACCAGCAGTCGTTTCAGCAAGGGGGCGCAATTAACCGGTTGCGCTTTCAAGCCGATCGGGTAGATTTCGACTCCGAAGGAGCCTTTGCCACCAATGTTCGGCTAACCAACGACCCCTTTTCGCCACCAGAACTTGAGGTACGGGCAGATACAGCCAGATTCAGGCGGATTTCGCCCCTGGTAGATGAAATTACCACCACCCGCTCCCGCGTCGTTTTTGACCAGGGTTTTTCGATCCCGATTTTTCAAGATCGTAGAGTAATTGACCGGAGCGAAACCGAACCGGGTCTTCTCACCTTTGGGTATGATGCTGAAGACCGAGGCGGTGTGTTTGCGGAACGTACCTTTCAATTGATTTCTACCAACCGCGTGCGATTGCGCGTGACCCCGCAATATTTTCTTCAAAAAGCCGTTTCTGAGGGAAGCTTCCTCGATCCCTCCGTGTTTGGTCTCAGGACTAGACTAGATGCCACCCTCAGTCCTACCACAACCCTGAGAGGGTCGGCTGTTTTCACCAGTCTAGATCCAGAAGAGATTTCAAACGACCAGCTACGAGCGAGCCTGCGACTGCGCCAGATCATCGGCACCCGTCTACCCCATACCTTGAATGTAGAATATAGCTACCGCGATCGCCTGTTCAACGGCTCTCTCGGCTATCAAACTGTCCAGAGTAGTTTAGGCGCAGTTCTGACTTCTCCGGTCATTCCCTTAGGGAATACTGGCATCAACCTCACTTATCAAGCGGGTGCCCAGTTCATTAACGCAGATACAGACCGTTTAGACTTGCTCGAACCAGGACAAACCAACAATCGCGTTAGTCTCAGTCGCTATCAAGCTAGTGCCTCCCTCAACCGCAACTTTTTACTTTGGCGGGGTAAAGCTTTGCCTGCCACCCCCACCGAAGGATTGCGCTATACACCCGTGCCAGTTGTTCCCTATGTACAATTAACGACGGGCATCACCGGCGTTTATAGTGGTTACAGCAGTGGGGATAGCCAGGAATCCCTGAGTGGGAACATTGGGCTGCAAGGGCAATTCGGTCATTTCTCTCGACCTTTTTTAGATTACACCGGGTTTAATGTTACTTACTCTCAAGTTGCTCGTGGTGGCATATCACCTTTCTTATTTGACCGCCTCGTGGATACCAGCGTTCTTTCCGCTGGCATTACTCAACAGATTTATGGGCCGTTTCGCCTGGGTTTTCAAACCTCGGTCAATTTAAATACTAAGGAGAACATCAGCACCGACTACTTTCTGGAATACAGCCGCCGCACCTACAACATTGTCCTGCGTTACAACCCTGTTTTGCAGCTGGGTTCCATCAGTTTTCGGCTGAATGACTTTAACTGGTTGGGTACTCCGGAACCTTTTCCTGGCTCTGGTGTGCGTCCAGTCGTGCAAGGGGTTTCTCGTTAGAAGCGAGAGTGCAACGCTTTAAATAAAACCCCCAATAGCTGCCTGCTATTGGGGGTTTTATTTATTTAGCCCGTGCAGACGGGCATTTTTTATACGAGCGAACCTTTATTCTATTGGTTTCGGTTGCTTTTTCTTAACCTTCCTTTGCCGCTGCTTCACAGCCGTAATCGCATGGTCAGCAGGGAATCCGATCAATGGAATCACCTGATATTGCCGCTCTTGTTCAAGCTTTTTCAATTCCGTGTAATCGACCCAGTGGATACAATCGACCGGACAGGTGTCAATGGCTTCTTGAATGACTTCTTCTGAGTCTCCATCCTGCCGAACTACACGCGATCGCCCATAATCTGGCTCAATATAAAAAGTATTGCGAGCAACATGGGCACAGTGCTTGCAGCCAATACAGGTTATTTCATCAACATAGACGCCTTTTTGCCGCAGGGTGCCACCCAACTCCGGCTCCAAACCCGAACGTTCCGGTGCATCCCGCCAAATACCACCTAACTCTGGCTCCAAGCCAGAACGTTCGGGAGTTGGCTGTTCAGGAGTTGGGTAATCAGACATTAGGCACTCCAGCGCTGCACTACTAGGCGGATTGAACCATCTTCATTCTGTTTTTGCTCGGCAACTTGGAAGCCCTGCATTGCAGATTCTTTGACAACCGTGTGGTAAGCATAACGCTGAGTCACTCGGTTGAGAAACCGCTCTACAGAACCCGTTTGCTGCCAATACTGTAGGTCAGCAACAAGTTCGTATTCCTGACCGTTCCAACGAAAACCAATGTCATAACCATTTTTTTGCTCAATGGCAACATCAGCCGTAAGGGTTTGACCGCGATAGCCGCGCACTGTTTGCGGGCCAGATTTCCAATCTATTCCTAAGTCGGTCAAAGCGGCTTCTAACGAGACAAGATTGCGGATTTGAGTTTTGATGTTGCTAAAGTGTGACATGACGATTTTTTCAAATAAATTAAGTTGGACTCAAAAAAAAACTTACCTTACCACTCGCTATAAGTTGCCCCGGCTGTCGCCGTCGCACTCTGATGAATCACTGAGGCAAAAAATTCAGAAGTCGGTTCCTGAGTTAGTACCAGACCCAATTGGGCTTCAATAGCGGCAGTCACTTCGGCACAGGATTTCCCAGTAATTCCGGTGACTTTCTCCTGCACCCGACCATCCGGATAAATGATAAACTCTAGCGTTTCCATGCTCATTGGTTAGGGATTGCTCAAGTTAGGCGGCGGCACAAACCATACTGATGATGCTGCCGGATAAGACATCTTTCTTAGAACTGACTCGCTGGGATATTAATAAATTAATGTTGCTCAAATGTTGAGCAATTGAGTCACAACGAGTTAAAACGTAACAAAACTTAATTAATTAGGCGAGTCTTACTTTGATTATTTGTCAGTGTCGCTTAACTTTACATCTGCGTCAAGATAGAGAAATTATCCGAAATTGAGCAAAAAAGCCAACAGACTTCTTGAGCGATCGCTCAAGCTCTCAAAAGTGAACGAACCGGCGCGTCCAGGAGCCTGGATAATTAAAGTTTGTTCAATTGCAAGAAGACGCTATGAGTGCAGAGCAAGTCACAGGTTCAATCAACTCCCCAACCCCCATTCGAGTGGGCGTCTTGGGCTTTGGTGGACTGGGGCAGGCTGCCGCCAGAGTGCTTGCGCCAAAACGCGAGATGATCTGGGTTGCAGCTGCTGACCAGAAAGGCTATACCTACGCCGCCCAAGGGTTAGATCCAGATGCCAGCATTGGGATTTACCAAACAAGGGGTTCTCTTGGCTATTTAGAGCCGACAGGCACCCTCAGCAGCCAGAGCATCCAGGACTTAATCGAACGAGCTAAGCCGGTAGATGGATATTTCCTAGCACTGCCCAATCTGCCCAACACCTTTATGGCGTCCGTCGCGCGGCAATTTATTCAATCTGGCTGGCGGGGGGTTCTGGTAGACGCCATGAAGCGTACCAGCGCTGTCGAGCAGCTACTGGATCTGCAAGAGGAACTTCTTGCAGCAGGAATTACTTATCTGACTGGCTGTGGGGCGACGCCTGGATTGTTGACAGCGGCAGCGGCTCTTGCCGCCCAAAGTTATGCCGAAATCCATAGCGTCAAGATTACGTTTGGAGTAGGGATTGCAAATTGGGAAGCCTACCGAGCGACGATTCGGGAAGATATTGCCCATCTACCCGGATACGATGTGGAGCGCGCCAGAGCCATGAGTGATGCCGAAGTGGAAGCATTGCTGGATCAAACCAACGGCATCCTGGCTCTGGAGAATATGGAACACGCTGATGATGTGATGCTAGAGCTAGCTGGAATTTGTCCGCGCGATCGCGTTACGGTCGGCGGCGTCGTCGATACCCGCAATCCCAAAAAACCACTCAGCACGAATGTCCAAGTGACAGGTCGCACCTTTGAAGGCAAGATTTCTACCCATACCTTTACCCTTGGCGATGAAACCAGTATGGCAGCCAATGTCTGCGGCCCTGCCTTCGGCTATCTCAAAGCCGGAGTCGCACTCCATCGTCGAGGCATCTACGGTTTGTTGACCGCCGCCGAAGTCATGCCGCAGTTTGTCAAGTAGTTAACAGGTTGAAAATGGGTACGTTAGCAGGTTGATTACACTTCAACCTGCTTCAACCGTCAAACGTTGGGACTTTCAGGCAAAAAAGATTCCTGTGCCTGTTCCTCAACATCCAACATTGGGGTCTGGATGACAAAGGGGAGACAGGCTCCCATTAAGCCTCGCTTAATTCGTTCTGGCGTCTCTGGAAATACAACAAACAAAGGATATAGCTTGTCAGCGCCCTCGCTGAAAATGTGTTGATGGCGAGGCGGCATCAACCACTCATATTCTTTGTCCAGCCACACCTGCGTCTGCCGCCATCGACTCAAAAAGTCGGAAAAGTCTTCTTGGGGACGGTGAATAAAGACAAAAATCTCCACCCCCATTTTGATTTTCCATTCGGGGTCACACATTAAAATTGCCACATCACAGGGCAAGCGAATCGCTTCTCCTCTAGATGTGACAACGCCATGGCTTTCTGCTCTAGAGGAGGCATGGCGAATTCGCACCACCGGCAAAGGAATGGCGATCGCGCTCTCCTCAAACCGGCGCATACTAGGAATCATCTCCAGATAAGGTCGGTGCTGCTTGAGCAATGCGATCGCTCCAGACAGGTTACTGTACTCCGCCAAGCTAGCTTCGTAATAGGATTGCTTAACAAACATATTTTGATTTTAAATTTTCAATCTTAGATTGGAGATTAGGTCATCGTTAAGTACCATAAGCCCTCCATCCCAAATCTCATTCCCAGATAAATCTGGGAATGAGAAAAATCCAAAACCTGAAATTGATTAGCCTAGTTTGTCAAACACAGCAAACATGGGGAGATACATCGAAAGCAAAATCACCGCGACCATCCCCGCTAACACCACCATCATAATGGGTTCGAGAACGCTGGTGAGTGCTTTCACCGCTTGCTCAACCTCATCTTCATAGAAATCTGCCACTTTCATCATCATGGCATCTAACTGACCTGTCTCTTCCCCAATACTAATCATCTGAATTGCCAGGATTGGGAAAACCTGCTCTTTTTGCAAAGCTAAGCTCATCATCCCACCCTGTTGAATGTCTAGCTTGGCTGCTTCCACCGCGTTAGCAATTACCTGGTTACCCGCCGTATCTCTCACAATATCCATGCAAGTGAGAATAGGCACTCCAGAACGAGTCAAGGTTCCAAAAATGCGGCAAAAGCGAGCAACACATGATTTCTCATTCAAGTCGCCCAATAGCGGCATTTTCAAGAAAAAGCGATCCATCGTCACACGACCAACTGGCGTCTTGTAATACTGTCTGTAAACAAAAGAGGCAACGATGACAGTAATGATAGGGATGATGATCCTCCAACTTCTGAGGATTTCGCTAATCCACAGCATGAACAGTGTTAGAGCCGGTAATTCTGTCCCCAAATCTTTGAAAATGCCAGCAAAGATTGGGATCAAAAACACGGTCATACAAATAAAGACAATGATTGCCAAGATTCCCACTGCCACGGGGTATGCCATTGCCCCTTTGACTTGGTTTTGCAGGCGTGCCATATCCTCTAGGACTTTGGCTAATCGGTTGAGTACCTCATCGAGGACACCGCCGACCTCTCCTGCTTGCACCATACTGACGTATAGATTATCGAAACACTCCGGATGTTTACGCATCGCATCCGAGAGATTCACACCTTGTTGAACCTCTGAGCTAATTTCCACCAGCGCTTTTTTAAGCTTAGGATTGCTACATTGTTCCGAAAGTACGCCCAAACATCTAACAATCGCCACACCCGCGTTGACCATCGCGGCAAATTGACGAGAAAAGACGGCTTTATCCTTGACCGTAACCTTCGCTAAAGAAGTTTGAAACTCTTTTAGGTTTAATTTGCTCAGGTCAAAGGTTTGAGTTTCTTTGATATTTGCAACAGAAACCCATTTTTCGCGCAGGGCGTCGCGGGCACTCCCCAGGGAGTCGGCAACAATTTTGTCTTTCTTTGCGGCTCCTTTAGAGTCTCGAACATCAGCAATATAGGTAGGCATACCTCACCTCTAAGTGAAAGAAGAATGGCTTTTAAAAGGAAAATTTTTGTAATGGGAAGGTGTCTTCCGGGGAGGTTTTTGACAATTTCTGCTGAGGGCTGCCAGGTAGTCCAGACCGAATATGTTTCGGTCTGGACTACCTGGCATCATACAAGCTTAGTGCAATAGGTTTTACACCGCCTCGAACCTACCGAGCGCCAGCTTTTGCCCCTGTCGCTGGCGATGTCCCCAGGATACGCTGTAATTCTTCAGGTTTAGATGATTTGCCCATCGCCGCCTCAAAGGAGATGGCACCAGCTTTGACATAGCCAGCTAGAGCCTGTTCCATCGTCTGCATTCCCAATTTTGCTCCAGTCTGGATAGCAGAGTAAATTTGAGCAGATTTTCCTTCTCGAATCAAGTTAGCGATCGCTGGCGTTACCAGCATGATTTCCTGCGCCATTACCCGACCATATTCACCCGGTTTTGGATTGTGTTTGGGCACCAAGCATTGGCTGAAGACTGCCAATAACGAACCAGACAACTGAGCGCGGATTTGGGGCTGTTGCTCTGGAGGAAATACGTCCAAGATCCGGTCGATAGTACCTGCTGCTGAGCTGGTGTGCAGGGTACCGAACACCAAGTGACCTGTTTCAGCCGCTGACACCGCCAGACCAATGGTTTCTAGGTCGCGCATTTCCCCTACCAGGATAATATCCGGGTCTTCCCGGAGCGCGGCTCTCAGCGCATTCGCAAAGCTCTTAGTATCTTCGCCTTTTTGACGCTGGTGAAACAAGCTCTTGATGTTCGGGTAAACATATTCAATCGGGTCTTCCACCGTTAGAATGTGTTCTGCCCGCGTCCGGTTGATCAAGTCGAGCATCGCAGCCAGGGTGGTGGTTTTCCCAGAACCCGTTTGCCCCGTCACCAACACCATTCCTCTGGGTCTGTGAGTCAATTCCCGCACGACATCTGGTAAACCCAACTGATCGAAGTTCGGAATTTTAGAAGACAACGCTCTTAAGCACGCCGCATAGTAGCCCCGCTCTTTGTACACATTGACGCGGAAGCGAGCCAATCCCTTAACCCCATAAGAGCAGTCAAGTTCCCAGTTTTGCTCTAATTCCTTACGCTGCGTGTTGTTCAGCATACTGAAGATGAGTTTCTGACACTCCTGGGGAGGAAGCGGTTCGTCACCGATGGGATTGAGTTTCCCACTGATGCGGAAGTAAACCGGCGCTCCTGCCTGGATGTGCATATCTGAGCCGCCCATTTCAATGAGTTGCTCCATCAAGTCTTCAATCATTAATTCCATGAGGCTGTCTCCTGGGGTGATTCTTGATTTCTCAGTTGCTAATTTTCCGTGACTAAGGACGTAGCTTGGGTGATTGCCATTCGCCATTAGCGATTGACGATTGAAATTTATTCGGAAAAGCGAGGTGTCATGCAGTATGGACAATCTAGCCACTCTGGTTTTAACTCAGCAGTGCAAGTGACACATTCTAGACCGCTCTTACGCTTGGCTTTGAGTTCTGCCTCAAGACCAGAATCTGTAAATGTCACCCGTTCTACTTCTTCGAGAGTGGTATAACCTTGGCGTACCAGGTCTAAGCTGTAGGCCAGCAATGTCTTCATCCCTTCTTCCACGGCTGCTTCTTTAATGCGCTCAGTGGGGGCACCTTGGCTGATTAAATTTTGCAAGCGTTCGGTCACGCGCATAACTTCATAAACACCCACACGTCCCTTATAGCCAATGCCATTACATTTTTGGCACAGAGCATTTCTGCTTTTGGCTTCCTTCGCTTCATCGGGTTGTAAAGTATTGGCTTTGTAGAAGGTAATATCCCCGTCCCCAGAAGCCGATAAACCAAATCGACCGAGTTCTTGTGAAGTGGGTGAATAGGAAAGGCGACACTCGCTACAAACACGCCGCATCAAGCGTTGCGCCAAAACGCCAATCAGCGAACCCGATACCATGAATGGCTCGATGCCCATTTCGTCTAAGCGGGCGATCGCACCGGCGGCATCGTTGGTGTGCAGGGTTGTCAGCACCAAGTGTCCGGTTAGTGCTGCTTCAATTGCGGTTTTCGCCGTTTCTTTGTCCCGCGTTTCACCCACCAGAATTACATCCGGATCTTGGCGCATGAAGGCTCGTAAGATCGAGGAAAAATCCATTCCCTTCTCTCGAATTACCTGTACCTGAGTAATCCCAGGCAAGGCATACTCAATCGGGTCTTCTGCGGTACTGATATTAATTCCCGGATCGTTCCGTTCTGCCAGAACCGAGTACAAGGTGGTAGATTTACCAGACCCAGTTGGCCCGGTTACTAAAATCAAGCCGAAGGGACGGCTTGCCATTTCTCTGACAATTTCTAGCGATTCTGAATCGGAAATTAACTTATCCAAACCTAGCTGGGTGGAAGAGTTATCGAGAATTCGCAAGACCACCTTTTCGCCGTAGCGGCTGGGTAAGGTATTCACCCGAAAGTCAACCTTACGCCCTTCAAACACCCGCCGGATACGACCATCCTGGGGCATCCGTCGCTCGGCAATGTCTAGCTCAGCCATGATTTTGAAGCGAGCTGTGACGGCTGGGATGATTTTTTTCGGGAACGGCTCGAAGGCTTGTTGTAGCACCCCATCTTTCCGGAAGCGAATGCGTAAGAATTCTTCTTGGGGTTCAATGTGAATGTCTGAAACCTGCTCTTGCAGACCCTTGAGGAGGATTCTGTTAACCAAGTTGATGACGGGAGCGCCCTGTGCATCCTCTACATTCAGGTCATCTTCAATTTCAGGAGGTGCATCGCCTAAGTCGTTCAAATTATCCAGAACGTCTGAGACATCCACAGACTTTTGGATTCGCGCTACTTCCTCTTTCCTGGTTTGCTCATCCTTGTATTGGTTAATTAGATTCAAACAGTCTTCCAGAGTGATCACCATTCGCTGCAAGGCGATGCCCTGGGGTCGTAAGATGCGGTTGAGATCGTCCTGAGCCGCTAAATTATCTGGATCGACCATTGCCACCAGTACCGAGGGGGGCTGGGTGTCATTTTTCGTTAAAGGTACCAGTTTATAGCGACTACAGATATCGATCGGAATCAGGGTTTCAATCAAAGACCCAATCTGAGAAGTGGGAATTTGGCTGATTTCCGGATCTAGAGATTCAACTCCGTAAAGAATTTTGAGTTCAAAAAGCTGTTGTTTTTTATACTGACGTAGCAAATCTGGGGGAAGCGATCGCCCAGTAATCGTTTCTAGAACCTCGGTTAAGGGTCTACCAGACTTGCGGCTTTCTACCATAGCCTGCCGCATTTGGTCGGTGTCAACATAGCCTGCCTGAATCAGCTGGTTGCCGAAGGGCGAAAACTCATTGCGGACAGCAAGGGCGCGATTTCGTGGTGAGGATTGAGTCATAGATCCGTGAGAATACCTCTTTACAAATTGTTCCCAAAACCATGAAGCAAAATTGCTATCGTCAGCCAAAAACTAAATTTTTACGGTTTAGATAACCGACTTGGGCTTGCGCCCCCGCAGTACCACCAGACCGTTTCATCATTTATGTTGAGCCGTTGTGGCGATTTTAAAGGCAAAATTGACGCGATAAGCCAATTTGCTCCTCACTAGCCGCAAGCAGTAATATCCGTACAACGATGCTGTAAGTTTTAAGATTGAAGACCTGCCGGAGCCTTAGAAGACTCGGACACGACTTGGTTAATGACAAGGAGCGTGTAAGGCTGAACGTGGTAGGGAACATTCACGATAATAGCCTTAACCAAGTCTTAGGCGTAGGATTGTCTTAATTTATTTTGCGATTCATACATCGTCTACTGTCTAGATTCTGATGTCTGGCACGCCCACTCGCTCAATGGCTATCCTGAAATTCGTGAAGATGACGTTACAATCGGAAAGTAGGCAATTGCTTCTATAAAGAAAATTCTGTGCAAATGCCAGCAGATGGCATAGCTTGGCACAATGTAGGGTTAAGGTAGGGTTGGCGTGTTGATACGGTTTTCCCACCCAAGCCTTGTCAGAAAGTCAAGCCAAAAGCTTTAAAGAGTATTGGCAGGATGCCTGGGCACACTATGATTCTAGAAAGGGGAAAGTTTTGTGGCAATGCGCCTCTTCTCTCCATCCCTAACTCAGGGAGTGGTGAGACACCAACCTGATACAGAACGGGAGGTGGTAGTGGCGACATCGACAGGACTACCCATTAAAATGAGCGCGAGCAGTCTCTTAGCTGGGATGATAGCCCAATGAACGAGGAAGAAAATCAGCAAGACAATACTTCACCTCCAATGGTTGATAACCAGGCGGTGGCACAGGAAATGGGGAATGAACCATTATCTGAAACGGGAACCTTAAATGGAGAACCATTAGGGGAGGCGTCAGTGTATGGCACAAGCCAAACATCTGATGTGGTATCAGATGCCAGTGCAACCTCCGGAGCCAGCGGAGACGAAAGTAACGCAGAAGCAGCCAGCAACACAGCGGCTGTAGAAGCATTGACGCGGGAAGTGGAGGCTTTAAAAGCGCAAGTGGAAGAGCGCACGCAACAGTGTGACTCTTTCAAAACTCAGTACATGAGGATAGCCGCAGATTTTGAAAATTTCCGCAAGCGGACTCTCAAAGAGAAGGAAGACTCGGAGGTGCAGATCAAGTGCACCACCATTACTGAGTTACTGCCCGTAGTGGATAATTTTGAGCGGGCGCGATCGCAGATTAAGCCGCAAACTGATGGAGAATGGAGCATCCACAAAAGCTACCAGAGTGTCTACAAACAGCTGGCAGACGCTCTCAAGCGCATCGGAGTATCTCCCATGCGTCCCGAGGGTCAAGATTTCGATCCCAATCTCCACGAAGCCGTGATGCGGGAACCAACGAATGAATATCCAGAAGGAGCCGTGATCGAACAGCTGGTGCGCGGCTATTTCTTGGGCGATCGCGTCTTGCGCCACGCCCTAGTCAAAGTTGCTGCTGGTATGGAGCCCGTGGTACCCTCAGAGGAAGGTCATCCGCTTTCTGGCGAAAGTTAATGGAGTTTGATGCACTGCATCGACGGTTGAAGGCGTCAGAAATTACAATCAAATTGATGGAAATCTGGTGCCGGGTCCGAACCATTTCGGACAAGCAATTCGACGGCTACTTAACAAATCCTGTAAACCTTTACTACAGCTAGCTATGGGAAAAGTCATTGGCATCGACTTGGGCACGACCAATAGTTGCGTGGCTGTTTTAGAGGGGGGTCAACCCATCGTCATCTCTAACACAGAAGGAGGGAGAACGACCCCAAGTATCGTGGGATTTGGCAAGGGCGGCGATCGCCTAGTGGGTCAGCTAGCGAAACGGCAAGCTGTCACCAATGCCGAAAATACGGTATACAGCATTAAACGCTTTATCGGCCGCCGCTGGGATGACACCGAAGTAGAGCGATCGCGCGTGCCCTACACCTGTATCAAAGGTCGCGATGATACCGTCGATGTCCAAATTCGGGGACGCAACTACACCCCCCAAGAAATCTCAGCGATGATCCTGCAAAAGCTAAAGCAGGATGCAGAAAACTTTCTTGGCGAACAGGTAGACCAGGCAGTCATCACCGTACCTGCCTACTTCACAGACGCCCAAAGGCAGGCGACAAAAGATGCCGGTACCATTGCCGGACTGGAAGTTTTACGGATCATCAACGAACCCACGGCAGCTGCTCTTGCCTACGGCTTGGATAAACAAGATGAAGAGCAGTGCATTCTGGTGTTTGACTTAGGGGGCGGTACCTTCGACGTGTCCGTACTCCAATTGGGTGACGGCGTTTTTGAAGTCAAAGCTACCTCTGGAAACAACCATCTAGGCGGAGATGACTTTGACAACAGCATTGTCCGCTGGATGATCGAAAACTTCAAACAGCAAGATTCCATCGACCTGGGAACCGACAAAATGGCTCTCCAGCGGTTGCGAGAGGCAGCAGAGAAAGCCAAAATCGAACTTTCCAGCATGGGCAGCACCTCCATCAATTTGCCATTCATCACCGCCGATGAAACCGGGCCAAAACATTTAGAGATGGAACTTTCCCGCGCCCAGTTTGAAGAACTCGTCAACCATTTGGTGGAAGGTACCATTGAGCCTGTAGCTCAGGCGATCAAAGACAGCGGTTTGACAGCCAATGAGATTGACCGGATCATCCTGGTGGGAGGTTCAACTCGAATTCCGGCCGTTCAAGATGCGATTAAGAAGTTTTTTGGCGGCAAAGCACCCGATCGGTCGATCAACCCGGATGAAGCAGTGGCGCTGGGAGCAGCGATCCAAGGAGGCGTCTTAAGCGGCGAAGTCGAGGATCTGCTGCTATTGGATGTTGCCCCCCTAAGCTTGGGCATTGAAACCTTGGGAGAAGTGTTTACAAAAATTATTGAGCGCAACACCACAATTCCCACGACGAAATCCCAAGTTTTTTCCACCGCCACCGACGGACAAACCAGCGTGGAAATTCACGTCTTACAGGGTGAGCGGGCGATGGCGAAAGATAACAAAAGTCTTGGCAAATTCCTCCTAGCAGGAATTCCCCCCGCTCCCAGAGGCATCCCTCAAATTGAAGTGTCCTTTGAAATTGGCGTTGATGGAATTCTCAAAGTATTGGCTCAAGACAAAGGCACTGGGAGAGAGCAGAGTATCCGGATTAGCAATACCGGCGGCTTGAGTGCCAGCGAAGTCGAACGGATGCGGCACGAAGCTGAAACCTATGCCGAAGAAGACCAGCGTCGGATGCAAGTAGTGGAGCTGAAAAATCAGGCTGATAGCCTGTTCTACAGCTATGAATCGACGTTAAATGATAACGGGGATCTAGTTGCAGAGGATATCAAAACGCAGGCAAATAAGAAGGCTACAGCGGTGCGAGCGGCGCTGGCTAACCCCTCAATTAGTGTTGAGGAGATCAAACAACAGATTGACGATTTTCAGCAGACACTGTTTGCGATTGGTGCTGCCGTGTACCAGCAAGCCAGCGGACGCGAGACACCGGATGATTACGAAAGCTTGGAAAGTGGCATATCCCCAGAGTTTCGTGAAGCGCCTGACTCCACACCCGATGACGATGACTTTAGATTTGATGACGATAATACCGTTCAGGCTGACTACGAGCCAGTTGACTAAATCAATTAAAAATAAAAAAGGAAAAATGAAAAATTGAAGGATATCTAAAGTTTTCATTTTTCCGTTCTCCTAACCCTTAACCCCTAAAGAAGCAGCGTTCTATGGCCCGCGACTACTATGAAATTCTCGGGGTCTCCCGTGACTCAGACAAAGAGGAAATTAAGCGTGCCTATCGCCGTCTGGCCCGGAAATATCACCCGGATGTCAATAAAGAGCCAGGGGCGGAAGAACGCTTTAAAGAAATTAATCGAGCATACGAAGTCCTTTCGGAACCAGAAACCCGGACTCGCTACGATCGCTATGGAGAAGCCGGGGTGGCTTCTGGTGTCGGAGCTGGCCCAGACTTAGGCGATATTGGTAACTTTGCCGATATTTTTGAAAGCTTCTTCAGTGGGTTTGGGGGTGCCGGGGGTCAAACGGCTGCTCGCAGACGTAGCGGTCCCGTTCGCGGCGACGACCTGCGGTTAGATTTAAAGCTGGAATTTCGGGAAGCCGTCTTTGGGGGCGAAAAAGAAATCCGGATTCCCCATCTAGAAACCTGTGCTACCTGTAGCGGTGCAGGTGCCAAGCCAGGAACGCGACCGCGAGCCTGTCCGACTTGCAGTGGTTCTGGTCAAGTGCGTCGTGCGACACGGACTCCCTTTGGTAGCTTTACCCAAGTCTCTGTCTGTCCCACCTGTAACGGTGAAGGGCAGGTAATTGAGGATAAGTGTGAAACTTGCGGAGGCGTCGGTCGCAAACAGGAGACGAAAAAGCTTAAAATTACAATCCCTCCAGGGGTAGATAATGGAACCCGGCTGCGCGTTTCTAAAGAAGGAGACGCTGGTCTGCGCGGTGGGCCTCCGGGAGATTTGTACGTCTATTTGTTTGTTGAGGAAGACGCAGAGTTTCATCGGGATGGGATTAACGTCCTGTCAGAGATTAAGATTAGCTACTTGCAGGCGATCTTAGGATGCCGTCTGGAAGTGAATACAGTAGATGGGCCGGTAGAGTTAACAATTCCGGCGGGAACGCAACCGAATACGGTGCTGACGCTAGAAAATCATGGCGTACCCAAACTAGGGAACCCAGTCAGCCGGGGAGATCACCTGATTAATGTAGGAATTGATATTCCCAATCGGATTACGGCTGAAGAACGGGAACTGCTGGAGAAGCTGGCTAAAATCAAAGGCGATCGCACTGGGAAAGGCGGTTTAGAAGGATTTTTAGGAGGGTTGTTCAAGTGATCGACAATCCAGCGACTGCAACGGATGTGCCGGACGCTCAGCTGGACTTGCGGGGGACGCCTTGCCCGATTAACTTCGTTCGCACCAAACTCCGCCTGGAACAAATGGCACCCGGCACCTTATTAGAAGTGTGGCTAGATCCGGGTGAGCCAATTGAGCAGGTTCCTGATAGTTTAGCGATGGCGGGCTACACAATTGAAGAGACGCGATTCATTGCGTCTGAAGACCGCACAGGCTTTTTTGCCCTGAGGGTGCGGCGTCCAGCTTCCCTATGAGTTCTGTACCACCTCCGTCGCTACCGCCGACAGGAGAGGAGAGGGAGGAGAAATTTCCAGATCCGGTTGATCGGTTGGAAGAATCTTCGCCGTTAATTGGGACGGTGGTGGCTGTGCAGGCGAATTTCTATCAAGTGCGACTAGACCTCAGTAGTCCGGAGTTGGAAGCTGACACCCCGCCGATAACTCCCTTTCTCCTGTGTACTCGTCGCGCAAGGCTGAAAAAAATAGGTCAGAAGGTGATGGTAGGCGATCGCGTTCTGATTGAGGAAGCTGACTGGGCAGGTGGACGGGGAGCGATCGCCGAAGTTTTCCCCCGCACAAGCGAACTAGATCGTCCTCCAGTGGCAAATGCTCAGCAAATTCTTCTTGTTTTTGCCCTAGAAGAACCTACGTTGGATGCCTATCAATTGAGTCGTTTTCTGGTAAAAGGAGAGTCTACTGGCTTAGAAGTCTGCCTTTGCTTAAATAAAAGCGATTTAGTGACAACTGACCAACTCAACCAATGGCGCGATCGCTTGCAAGGATGGGGCTACCAACCGATATTTATCAGCGTCCACACAGGTCGAGGTCTAGAAGAATTCCAGCATCAACTAAATCATAAAATTACTATTTTTGCGGGTCTTTCTGGCGTCGGGAAATCGAGCATCGTAAACTTTCTCATTCCCAGCGTCAATCTGCGCGTCGGAGAAGTTTCCGGCAAACTCAGCCGAGGGCGTCATACGACGCGACACGTTGAATTGTTTGAATTACCGACAGGCGGATTCATTGCAGATACCCCTGGATTCAACCAACCAGACTTGGATGCGACTCCGGAAGAGTTAGTGCATTATTTCCCAGAAGCACGCCAGCGCTTAGCGGTTGCCCGATGTCAATTTAGTGATTGCCTGCATCGGGATGAGCCGAATTGTGCGGTGCGAGGGGATTGGGAACGTTACGATCATTATCTAGATTTTCTGAAAGATGCGATCGCTCTTTCTACTCATCTGAACCAACAAGCCGATCCCGACGCCACCCTGAAAATGAAAACGAAGGGTAAAGGGCACAGTCAATACGAACCCCGGTTGGAAGCAAAAAAATACCGTCGTCCTTCCCGGCGCACTCAACAGCAGGCACTTGACCAAGTGTATCAAGACACGGATTTTTCAGAAAAGATGGAAGATGAATAAAAAAGAGGGTTAGATTTATGCAGCAAATCGATCTCGCTGCGGCATCTCAACCTCTGCCCAAATTAATTGAGGTGGCACTTCGTGGTGAAGAAATCACGATCTCGAAAGACAACCATCCTGTTGTCAAATGAGTGCCAGTGTCGCCCCTGAAGCGTCGTCCTCAGTTTGGGAGTGTACAAATTCTCCATCGACGGACATCGCATGTCCAATTACAAACGAAGTCGCATCCGAATCAAGCCAAAGAACCGCTTCGGGGATTTCGTCAGGCTTACTCGTTGTCACGTCGCTCTCCGGAGTTGAGCTTCCACGGAAGGTGGTCGCAAACTGGCGCTTGATCTCGGATAAGGATAGTTCCTCGAACTTAGCCGCGCAGGCTATACCCCACGTTGTTGACGACGACGTCAATGTGACTAAATACTCGTCACGCCCGGACTCGACGACCGCTCTCGCCCCAGAAAGACAAATCGAGGGACAAGGTGACGAATCCCTGCTCAGCCAGCTTTTGGGCATACAGATTTGCGCTCTGTTCTTTGACTGCGCCCATTGGGTGCCCGGCAATGATTGCCGGATTCCTGGCGTTCTGATTCAAGGCTTTGGGGATGAAGAGAGTCCCAGCAACCTGCATGTTGTATTGGTTTTTGAATGTAACCTTCTGCACCGTCACCTTGTCGCTCTTATAGAAGTTGTCTACCCCCTCAACCACAGCGGACTGCTGCACGGGTGCTTGGGATATCTTCTTACGTGAGACGTGTGTTTTGTCGAGCGCAAATGCCGCCGTTGCACAGATTGCACTCATCAAGAGGGTTGGTATTAGAACGCGGTGTTTCATTGATTTGTTCGTAGGTGTGGGTTTATCTAGCGGGTTAGCTTCGGTTCGACGCGCCTGCCTTCAGCGGGGCTATGTCGATGACGAAGCGATAGCGCGCGTCCTTGTTCACCAAGCGCTCGTAAGCACGTTTGCATTGGTACTCCTGCGAAGTTTCACCTCGGTTATTCAGATTTCAGAGAAGCCATATCAATTACAAAGCGATATTTCACATCGGACTTGAGCAGTCGCTCGTAGGCTTCGTTGACCTTCTGGATGGGGATGACTTCAACATCGGCGGTGATATTGTGTTCACCGCAAAAGTCGAGCATCTCTTGGGTTTCGGCGATGCCGCCGATCATAGAGCCAGAAAGACTGCGGCGACTCATAATCAGACTAAATGCCGCGACATCTAGAGGCTTTTCAGGCGCACCAACCAGGGTGATATTACCATCGAGGCCCAGCAGGTTGAGATAAGCATTAATGTCGTGCTTGGCGGCGACGGTATCGAGGATAAAATCGAAGCTACCAGCGTGCTTTTGCATCTCGTCATCATTGTGGGAAACAACAACTTCATCGGCACCCAGGCGGAGCGCGTCTTCTTTCTTGTCGGGGGACGTGGTAAAGACAACAACGCGCGCTCCCATTGCATGAGCAAGCTTCACGCCCATGTGCCCCAATCCGCCCAGACCAACCACACCTACTTTCTTACCCTCTGTAACTCCCCAATGACGGAGTGGCGAATACGTGGTAATGCCTGCACACAGGAGCGGCGCAACTCCAGCTAGATCGAGGTTTGGGGGAACGCGCAGCACGAAGCGTTGATCGACAACAATGCTATTGGAATAGCCACCATAGGTAACTGGAGCGGTCTTGTGCTTGTCTGGGGAGTTGTAGGTGAAGATCGCATTTTGGCAAAACTGCTCAAAGCCAGCCTTGCATTTGGGACAGTGACCATCCGAATCGACCATGCAGCCAACTCCCACTAGATCGCCCGACTTGAACTTGGTCACTGCTGAACCGACTTGAGTGACCCGTCCAACAATCTCATGACCGGGAACGATCGGGTAGGTTGTGGACATGAAATCGCTCCACTCGTTACGCACTGAATGGAGGTCGGAGTGGCAGATGCCGCAGAAGAGAATTTCAATCTGAACGTCGTGCTCAGTAGGATCGCGCCGTGCGATCGTGTCGGAGGCCAGCGGTGATGTTGCACTGACTGCGGAGTAAGCTTTGGCGTTGTACATAAATTGATGCTCCAATCTGGAAGATAAGCTGGTTTACTTGTACTCGGTCTTGAATCTGTCCTGGTATTGTTCGTCGCTGACCTTTTCCATCCAGTCTAAGGGCTTGCCGTCGAGTACCTCCTGAGTAGCGATATGAGTCATCGTCGTTGGTGGTGAAGGAGACGATGGCGACAATGCTTTGTTGTCGTGCGTTTAGGGTTCGATCGGGTTGGCGTTGCACATCACTACACCGTTTGACCGCCATCGACGACCAGGGCGTGCCCAACAGCGAAGGAGGACGCATCCGAACACAGCCAGATGACGGCATTGGCGATCTCTTCGGGTTGACCCATCCTGCCAATTGGTTCCTGCGAGATCACTCGTTCTCGTCCTTCGGAAGTGCCGCCGCTGAAGCGATCCATCATCGGGGTGTCGATGATTCCGGGACACACAGCGTTGATGCGAATGTTCTGCGCGGCGTAGTCAAGTGCCGCCGCCTTGGTCAGTCCGACCACGCCATGCTTTGCAGCCACGTAAGCCGCTTGACCTTTGAAGCCTTTGACTCCAGCACCTGAAGAGGTATTCACGATCGCGCCACCCCCTTGCTTAAGCATCAGCGGGATTTCGTGCTTTAGGCACAGGAACACGCCGCGCAGGTTGATGTTGACGATGCGGTTCCACTCCTCCTCTGTAAGGTCGGCTGTCGCCGCTATCTTCTGTTCCACGCCAGCGTTGTTGAAGGCAAAGTCCAGCCGCCCGAAAGTCTCGATAGTCTTATCCAGAGCCGCCTTCACGTCCTCGGCTCGCGTCACGTCGCACCTGATGGCGATTGCCTTCGGCAGCAGCGAAGCTCCCGCCCGCCCGTCGAGTTCCTCAATTATGCGGACTGTTTCTTGATTGCCTTGTTCTGAAATGTCAGCGACCACCACGTTAGCGCCCTCACGGGCAAATGCCAGCGCTGTCGCTCGACCGATGCCGTTCGCTGCTCCGGTGACAAAAGCCACCTTATCTGTGAAGTTTCCATTCGAGTTGAGTAGCACATATTCTCCTGCCAGTTTCTCGCTTACCGACTGAGGTGCTGATTGAAAAAGGACGCAAGCTTGTCCCACGGGATAAGGTTCACCCGGTCGTACAAATCGACGTGTCCCGCGTTCGGAACGATATAGAGATCCTTTGGCTCGGCTGCGCGTTTGTAGGCATCTTCGCTGAACTCCTTAGAATGTGCATTGTCACCCGTGATGAACAGCATGGGACGAGGCGAAATCGTTTCAATGTCATCGAACGGGTAAAAGTTCATGAATTTGACGTTGCTGGTAAGCGTCGGATGCGTTGTCAGTTTCGGCGACGAACTTTTGGGGGTGTATTCGCCCCTAGGAGTGCGGTAAAAGTCATAGAACTCACGCTCAATGGGGGTAGAGTTCTCATTGAGTTCATGCACGGTTCCGCTTGTGTATTTGGTCTCGCCGCCCGTGAACTCCGCATAGCGTTGCTGGGCCGCCTCTGCGATCCATTTCTTCCTTTGTTCCAGGGTCGTAGAATGCTTAAGCCCGTTGCGAGCGGCAGCACCCATGTCATACATACTGACCGTCGCAATAGCCTTCATGCGCGGGTCGATCTTGGCGGCGCTGATGACGAAGCTCCCGCTGCCGCAAATCCCGAGAACGCCAATCCGATCCCTGTCAACGAATGGTCGAGTGCCCAGAAAATCGACCGCAGCACTGAAATCCTCGGCATAAATATCCGGCGAAACAACGTTGCGAGGCTGCCCCTCACTCTCGCCCCAGAAAGACAAATCGAGGGACAAGGTGACGAATCCCTGCTCAGCCAGCTTTTGGGCATACAGATTTGCGCTCTGTTCTTTGACTGCGCCCATTGGGTGCCCGACAATGATTGCCGGATTCCTGGCGTTCTGATTCAAGGCTTTGGGGATGAAGAGAGTCCCAGCAACCTGTATGTTGTATTGGTTTTTGAATGTAACCTTCTGCATGGTCACCTTGTCGCTCTTATAGAAGTTGTCTACCCCCTCAACCACAGCGGACTGCTGCACGGGTGCTTGGGATATCTTCTTACGTGAGACGTGTGTTTTGTCGAGCGCAAATGCCGCCGTGGCACAGATTGCACTCATCAAGAGGGTTGGTATTAGAACGCGGTGTTTCATTGATTTGTTCGTATGTGTGGGTTTATTTAGCGGGTTCACTTTGGCTCAATAGCCGTCGCAAGCAGTTTCATTTCGTACCCTCTTTACTGTGATCGCAACTCAATCGTCGCTTCTACAGAACCAGGCACATTCAATGCCTCGATGTCACCGTCAATTTTTCCGAGGATAATGAGTCCGTTTGAGTATCCAAAATCGTTGTAATACATCGCTAAATTCCCCCCAGGAGCGTAATAAGCAATATCTCCAACCGCAGGATCGGTGCCCGGAGGTGCATCTTCTGTCGATAATCGTCTTGGCAAATCACTAATTTTTTCGGTGTTTGCGTAATCTTTTAGCGTCAGTGTTAATGGCAGCAGGGAAATAAAATCCTGAGTGGTTTTGCTGTCAATCAACATGGCTGGTACAACCTTGTTTCCGATCTGGATGTTGATCTTCATCCTGTTTGTCTGCTCGGTTGATAGTTCAGTTGGTATCTCTGACGGGGCATTGCTGGTGATACTGTTATCGGCATGGCAGGCTGAGGAACTTAGGGACATTGCTAAAGCGAGAACCAAAATCAGCATTCGCTTCTGACCGTTTTTTCCTCTAGTGGGAAGCCATCTCGAAAGCATCAGGATCTCCCTTCGTACTGTTCGTCGCTGACCTGTTCCATCCAGTTCACAGGGGTGCCGTCAAGTTGTTCTTGAATCGCAGTATGGGTCATGGCTGTAGTTGCTGTGGCTCCGTGCCAGTGTTTTACGTTCGGTGGAATCCAGACAACATCACCGGGTCTAATCTCCTGAATTTGACCGCCCCACTGCTGAACCCAGCCAACTCCAGCCGTCACAATCAGAATTTGCCCCAAAGGATGGGTGTGCCATGCGGTTCGGGCACCTGGCTTGAAGGTGACACTTGCGCCAGATGCACGGGATGGATCGTGCGCCGGAAAAAGAGGATTGATGCGTACAGAACCCGTGAAATATTCGGCAGATCCTTCAGTGGAAGGCTGCGAACCGTTCCGCGTGATTTCTACCGTCTGTGGGCGATCGCCAGATGAGACTTGTGTATGCCCTGCCTGTGCAAACCCCAAAGCCAATAAGGAAAATGCCATAACAGGCATCGTGAGCCGTTTCATTTCTGTTCCTCCATGTTTGTGCTTAGTCATGCAAAGCTTTCCCACAGCGACCGATGCCTGCCGTGGATTTGAGGATGCTTCTGGTGCAATTCTGAGAAGCGCTTGACCAAATAAACCTGAGTGTTCTCTTGAAGAGAAATCCAGACGCTTACAAGAAGCCGGAATCACGTTTCATTGCTTTAACCTCATTCTAGGAATCTTGAAAGGCAAGCAATAGGACGATTGTCTAGGATGGTTGTACAATCCTGCAAACTTGCACCGCTTTCGATTCAAGCCGCGCTAGATTCTTATACAGGCTTAGCTGCCAAACCCTTTCTAGACCTTGATGTGTCTATAAATCGATTTGAACGGACATCAGAAATGAACGCTGCAAGAACGAGTGAAAAGTCCGATAGAGCGTTGATGAATAACCCTCAGGCAAAGCGTGAAGCAGACCGAGCGCAAGCCAACCGGGAGGAACTAACGGAGCGAATTGCCCAAGCGATTCGTCAGGATGGAACGATCGAGCCACTGAAAGGATTGCACTTCTATCGCACCTCCTTCCCTTCGGAATGCATCCATAGTGTCTCTATTCCTGCCTTTTGTGTCATTGCTCAGGGCAGTAAAGAAGTCCTTCTAGGCAGCGATCGCTATCAGTACGACCCAATGCATTATTTGCTGGGGACGGTCGAACTGCCGATTGCCAGCCGAATTCTAGAAGCAACCCAGGAAAAACCGTACCTGGGTCTTCGTCTCGATCTCGACCCTACCCTAGTTGGCTCAGTCATGGTTGAGGCAGGCTATCCCTCAGCGCAACGGGGTGCTAGTGTAAAAGCGATCGACGTGAGTCCGTTGGATGCAGACCTGTTGGATGCTGTGGTGCGGCTTGTCAGGCTTCTCGATTCTCCTGCCGAAGCCCATGTGCTTTCACCCCTGATTAAACGGGAAATTATCTACCGACTCCTAATGGGAACGCAAGGAAATCGGCTGCGTCAGATTGCCGTTCTAGGTGGCTACACTCACCACATCGCCAGAGCGGTCGATCGACTTCGCAAAGACTTTAACCAGCCGCTTCGGATTGAAAGCATCGCACGAGAGCTTGGCATGAGCGTTTCTGGCTTTCACCATCACTTCAAGTCGGTCACTGCCATGAGTCCCTTGCAGTTCCAGAAGCAACTGCGGCTCCAGGAGGCTCGCCGTCTGATGCTGGGGGAAAAGCTTGACGCTAGCAGTGCTGCCTACCGTGTGGGTTATGACGATGCCTCGCACTTCAACCGGGAGTACAAGCGGCTCTTTGGTGTCCCACCGATGCGCGATGTAGAGCGGCTGCGAGAAGCTGCCAGGGAGACTGCTGGTTCAATATGACCTCTTCAAGACTCCTAATCTTGCCAGAAGTCGCTAAAAAGTTTCTACCGGATAGATGTTCTAATTCGCTATAGGGCATTTTAACTCCCTCTTGCCGTCCTTCTTCCTAAGGTTTTCCCGATTCTCCTTTACCTTAATCGCTAACTGGTACATTGCTTTCCTATTCATGCAGGAGGTCTAAGGATGACACTCTACAGACAATGTTACGGTACGCGCCCACCGAGAAACGAAGCAGGCTAACTATCATTTCATTAGACTCATACAATCTATCTAACTCCTCTAATTCGGGCAATCATCGCTCTTTTGTTGCTCGCGTTAGAGTAAAATTTAAAACTCTTGCATCAAAGGAATTTGACCAATTTAGTATTAGCGTCGGGCTGACCAGTTGCGTCTATCTACTTTCGCACCGCCTAATATATCCACGCTTCCAATAATGGTGTTGTCAGAAATGCGCCCATTAAACTGCATGGTTACTAGCTTCCCTTGCTTCGGCTGTGTAACTTTAAAACTCAGTTGGTCGCCGGTTAATTTCGCCTCAGTAATCGGCATTTCCTCATTGCTCATTCTCACCGTTCCTGTAACTTCTTGGAACTGTTGACGTAATTGCAGCGTGTAGGGGTTTTTGCTGCCAACGGATTGCATATTCCATTGCCAGGTTCCTGTTACCTGTGCTGGAATCACCCAATAGAAAACTCTATGAATGCGAGAACCGACCCGCAACACTTCAGTCCGATCGGGTTTCCATTCCTTCATGTCGAACTGGTGAGATACAACGGGCGTTCCGGGTTTGAGTTCGCGCAGCAGTTTTGGTCGCAGTTGGACGTTAACTTTAGGCAACAGGTAAAGCGTCACCACGGTAGCTTCGCTGAGGTCAGTTTGGAACAAATCTTGCTCGACAAACTTCACGCGATCGCTCACACTGGCTAATCTAGCTTTTTCGTTACTTTCCTGAATTAGTCGGGGGTTAATCTCGAAACCGACACCCTTCGCGCCAAATTCCTTCGCGGCTGCGATAACCAACCTTCCATCGCCAGAACCTAAATCGTAGACAACATCATCTTGAGTGACGCTAGCCATCTTTAGCATCGCTGTCACCACCTCGTTAGGCGTTGGCACATAAGGCACATCAGTCTGCGATCGCACCCCCTCCGGCAAGGGTGGAGGTTGAGCTTGGGAGACGGGTAGCGATCGCCCTTCCTGCCAGATGAAGAGGCTGCTAACACCCGCACACAACACCAAAAAGCCAAGGATTCGCTTCAAACGCATAGCAACTGATGACCTTTGTGAATGTGACGCTTCTCCTTATCTTGCCAGAAGCGATCGCTTGTGAAAACTAGATGACAAGAGAGAGCGATCGCTGATTATCACCCGTCTTTTGCAAATCTTACAAACCGCTATAAATTACTTTTGGCTACAAGTTACCAGTCTCGACGCGAGAGAAGACATTTCCACAATTAAAAATGAAGAACCCACGTCGCCCCTAAGATAGAAATTAAGCGATCGCATCCAAGGAAGATGTCCTCCTGGTGCATCCAAGCTGAAGGTAAGTTCATCATATTCGCACCAACCTTGTTCAAACCATCCCAAGCGATCGCCAAAACTTTGCCAAGTTTTATCGCCAGCGTGCAGCTTACCACCGACACTCTGCCAGATACTCTTTTGTACGCTATAACCGAAATGCCCGTTGCTGTATCTTAACCATAGTTTTTCGATAGTACAAAAGTCTGGATAGGGAATCTTTTTAATCGCTTCTATATCTAGCCAACCTACTTTTTCGATTGGTTATTTTAAGTACAACAGCCGCAGTTTCTTTATCAGCTTCTTTCCATTTCCATCTGCTAGTCAATCTTGCAGTCTGCTGTAGTCCATTCCTACTGCTGAAATTAATTTCAACGCCCCAAACCATCGATTGCAATGTTGAAACGCTTGGGTTCATTTTGGCACAGTACCAAGAAATGTCCCCACAGCGAGATCGCTCACTTAAACTTTATTGAATGTTACGCCGCTTATTCTTGTACCACTTCCAACAAATCTTCAATTAACACGTCAAAGGTTCGCGCTAACTTTCTTAAAGCAGCTAAGTCCGCCATCACCATTCCCGGCGACACTGCATAAGTTTTGATGGTGCTGTAGGAGACTCCGGAACGTTCGGAAACCTCCTTCAGCGTCCAGCCTTCCTTGGCGGCAAACTCCCTAATCCGCAACTTTATTAACTCTGTTCTTGACATAGAGTTTAAATTTCGACTAAAATATTTTATCCAGTAAAAAGCGATCGCCCTTTGGCGTCGGAAACTGAAGAGCGATCGCTAATTCCACAAAAACTCCATGATATTGGAGTTAATTATTATGATATCAAGCTCACAGCCTGAAGCAAGGGTTGTTCATCAATTGGCTCGGTTTGTGACGAAAGAAGCGATCGCGCTTTTGCTTAACCTCAACCCCGAACAGATATATCGGATCGACTGTTGGCAATATGTCATCCACGTTGTTGGCAAAGGCGTGAGTACGTTTGTCAGCTATGCGGATCTGCCACCCATTTTAGGCGCAGAGACACCCACTACCAAAGATTTCCTCAGATGGCGCAAGCGTTGGAGAAAGCATCAATATAAAGCCCCCGGCTTTTGGGTGAAATTTTACGAGCAGAAACTAAACACAGCCCCTTCCTTGGCAGAAATGTACAGATGGGGGGAATTGCTGAGCGTCATTAAATCTGTGCTGTCAGAGGCTCAATTGCGGAGGTTGCGGAGTCTCTATGCCCAGAAAAAACAAGCAATGGAAAATTTTCAAATTCAACTTGTTTAAGAATTAATTTCCAGAAATCTTGCGAACCAGCTGCTTCAAAACAAAGCGATCGCTCTTGAGTTGATCTGCTTACAAATCGGGACGCGCCAGCAGCGACTCGCCAACCGTTACAAAACAACCCCAAACACCCCCCGAACCCCCAACTCGCCATCCCGGAAGATGTCCGGGGAGAGCATCGGAAGTGAAATTGAGGTCATTCCACCACAACCAAGTTTCGTTGACGCGCCAACCCACGCGATCGCCAAACGTGACAAAATCTTTCCCACACTCGTTGTAAATCCGCTTCTGGACGCTCAAGCCAAAGCGTCCGTTGCTGTAGTTTACCCAGAGAGTGTCGATGGTGCGTAAATCTTGCCCTGGAAACGATTCAATGTGTTCGTAATCCAGCCATTCTTCGTCCCGACGGGCTACCTTCAGCATAATCGCCGCCGTTTCCATATCGGCTTCTCTCCACTTCCCTGCTGCTAATAAATCCCGCAATTGACGGTAATTTTCCCCCGCCTCCGGACTCAGCTTGTTGTGAGAGTCTGAAGAAACAAACATTGTCGTGGGAAGCGTGGTGTCAGACGTAGTAATGACTGATTCAACGTTTCGGATGGGTAACGTCGCCGCATCTTGATTCAGACTGCTGAAATTAAATAAATCCAACCAAGCTTGCACGGAAGCAGGACGATTCTCTGGTTCAAACTCCATACCTTGGAGAATTGCCAGCTCAAGGCGATCGCTAATACTAGAATTAATTTGTCTCGGTGCCTCTAAGGGAACTTTCGCCGCCCTGGCAAAAGCCGGAGTCGGGCGCTTTCCCGTGAGTAAATAATACAGAGTTGCAGCGAGGGCGTAGACATCCGTATACTCGCCTCGCCTCGCTTCCTCAGCATATTGCTCAATCGGTGCAAAACCGTGGGTTAAAGCTTGAGTATGAGCTTGGGTAGTATCCCGGATAAACTCCCGTGCAATCCCAAAATCAATCAAAACTGCCTCTAATTTCCCAGAACGCAGCATGATGTTGTGCGGCTTTACATCCCGATGCAGCAACCCTTTATCGTGAACGACGGTAAGCGCTTCACCAATCTGCTGAATGTAGCGCAGTGCTTCTATTTCCGACAGCAGTCCCCACCTGTTCACCCACTTCCATAAATCTTCCCCTTCCACATATTCCATCGCCATACAGGGAAGCGAGCCTTCCTGAAAAGCATTGTCAATCTGTACGATATGCGGGTGACGACATAAGGCTAAGCGTAGCGCCTCATCTCGGAAATCCCGCTGAAATTTATCCCGGAAAGAAGCGAGTTCTGGGTTGTTGAGGACATCGTCCTTCAGCGTCTTGATGACAACTTGATTGCCTTTTCTGTCTTTAGCAAGATAGGTAATCCCAACACCACCCTGACCCAGGGGTCTTTCGATGATATAGCGATCGCCGTATAACCTCTGCCCAGCTGCCCAAGCCATAGCTTACCAACGACTCCGAAACGAACCGTGTTAATTTTTGCACAGCTTAACGCAGCAACAGCAAAACCCCCTGTAATAAACCCACGACAAACCCTAAGATGCCCCCCAAATTGACAATTGCTTGCAGTTCACTTTTGACGATGCCTTGAATTGCCATTTCCAATTCCGCCGCCGATGTTCCCTTGACTCGGTCAATAATCACCTGATCGATCGACAAAATCGGAATCACTTGAGCGACAATTTTTTCGAGATCCTCCTCCAAATATCGCTCTAAAATTAACGCTAATTCTTTGCTCACTACTTCTAAGGAAGCATTGACCGCAGGCGATGTTCGCAGCCGACCCAAGATTAACTTAGCAATATTTTCCCAGTCCACAGAGTCACTCAATCCCTGCAACAAGTCAGCGCCCCGCTCTTGAATATAACTGCGGACGCTGTCGCGCATCGTTTTCCGCAACTGGCGCACCGTCGAAACCGGCAAATTTTGTAAAGAGAGATTTTGCAACCATTCCTGCAAACGTTCTCGCATTCCCAACGAGAGAATCAACTCTGTTATCCGCTGATTTGTTTCCTCTTTTTCATCCAGGCAAAACGTCCGCAGGCGCGTCAGAGTGTTGCGAAGACCAAACAAATTCGCCACTACCCAGTAAGTGCCACTCGTCTTTGCCCGAAAGCCTTCATCAATGACTTGAATATTGCGGTCAGTCAGGAAATCTATCAAAGCTTGCCGCACAATATCTGGCGGTAGCACCACTTGCAATATCCAGTCAGAAAGCTTCTTTGCCTGATCGTCACTCAGCTGAAATTCCAGCAAAACCTTATCAAAAATTTGGTTGAGTTGGACTTCCAGAAAATCCTCGCGGCGAGCTAAAACTTTCAGCAGGCGAGGAAACGATTCACCCAGCAAATCCCGCAGAATTCCCGCCATAATTTTAGCGGTTTTCTGCTCGGCATCGGGTTTGACCTGCTCTAGCGCTAGCCGGAGTAACCAAAGAATTGCTCCCTGCACCCGTTCTGTATGCAGCAGCCGTCGTGCCAGATTTTGCAATTCTTCTGGCGTCAGCAGAGAACCCATGATGGTGTCAGAAACCCGGTTGGCTAGGCGTTCCTGATTTCGGGGAATTAATCCAGGCGTGAAAGGGACGCGCCGCCCACCGATGTAAAGAGTCCGATAGGGGCGGAATAACATTTTAATGGCGATATCGTTGGTGAAATAGCCAATAATTGCACCAACAATCGGGGGGCTGACGTAAAGCCAGAGGTTAGACCAATTCAAGGCGGCGATCCAATTAGGCAGGGGTTACGTTTTAAGGGAAGTTATGAATATTGAATGTTGAGTGTTGAGTTAGGGTCAATTCATAACTGATAATTCAACACTGATTACTCAAAACTCATCTGCTACCCCCTACTACCATCTTAGGCTTTGGTTACTACCAATACGCCCATGACCCCACCCGCAATTTGATAGTGGGTCGCGGCGGTAAATCCCGCTTTTCCGGCTAAATCCACTTGTTCGCTGCCCGTGGGAAATTTATCTAAGCTAGGGCTAATGTAGGCATATTCTTCAGTCAATCCCATGTCTTTGGCGGTTGGGACGACGATGGTATCGAGATACCACTGCTGAAAGTAACGCAATTGAGGATTGCTGGGACGATGGAAGTCTAGGATAGCGGCTTTAGCACCCGGCTTGAGGACGCGGTGCAATTCTTCCAGACATCGAGGAATATTGGTGACGTTGCGAAGTCCGTAACCCATTGTGGCGCAGTCGAAATGGTTGTCGGGGAAGGGGAGATTGAGGGCATCGCCTTCTATCCAGGTGATGGGGCACTCCTTTTGGGTGCCCCTATTTTCCCATCGCTCTCTCGCGATCGCTAATTGCGCCGGTGAAAAATCTACCCCAAATACTTGACCCTTCTCTCCCACCTGTCGCGCCAGTAGCTGGGCGATGTCACCACTCCCACAGCAGACATCTAAGCAAATATCTCCCCGACTTGCATGACTCCACTTCACCGTCATCAGCTTCCATACGCGGTGCTGTCCCAGACTTAAGCGATCGTTAAGCTCGTCGTAAACGGGTGCAATGCGGTCAAAGATGGCTTGAATATGCTCAGAGGTCATGATGTTTCAGTTGCTAACAGGTAAGGGCTAATGGCTAATTAGGAAATTACCATCAGCCCTTAACGATTACTGATGAGTGCGGGTCGTGGTTAGAACCAGAGCAATCTGCTGGGCGGATAAGTGAATGAATTTCAACTCATCTTCGCGTAGTTTACAGGGTCGTTTCCACTGGAGGGATAGCAACGCTAGTACGTCGCTCCGATAGATGATCGGGATCGCTAGATGCGCCTGGAGACCGGAAGCTTGGTATTGTTCGATACTTGCTGGAGGAGTCGTTCCCGGAGTATTTACCCAAACCTGAAGTTTTCGAGAGGCGATCGCATCCTGTACCAGAGGGTCTTTTTCCAGCCAGTTTTCCGTGTCGCCTACAGCACTATAAGTTCCTTTTGCCGCTACCAGCTGATTGCCATCTACCTGCTGTAAAATACAGCCATCTGCTGCGAAATTTCTGCCAAAGGCACTGGCGATGGGTTCTAGCGTTGCCTCTACATTGGGAGACTCCTGAGCCACTTGCACAATCGTTGCCAGCAGTGCCGTTTGTGCTTGAGCGCGATGCAGTTCCTCCGTGCGTTGCTTTAGCAATTCATAGGTATCTGCTGCCCGCTGGACTACCGCCTTTAATTCGTTGGGGTCCCAAGGCTTGGTAATGTACTTGTAGACTTGTCCAGAATTAATCGCTTCTACCAAATCTTCCACATCAGTAAAACCCGTGAGGATGATTCGTACCGTATCCGGGAACTTGGGCACGGTTCTGCTCAAAAATTCCGTTCCCTTCATTTCTGGCATCCGCTGATCGGAGATAATCACGGCTACTTCCCCTTCTGTCGCCAGCACTTCCAGGGCGTGAATACCGCTTTCGGCTCTCAGCACATTGAAATCTCGTCGAAAAGTGCGGTAGAGCAAGTCTAAATTATCTGGCTCATCGTCTACCACCAACATTTTGGGCTTCTTGGGGCGTTCTAGGCTCATTAACTGACGGCTGATACTATCAAGCTCTGGAATAGCATTGTCCATAACGATACAACAAACTCTTGGTCAACTTGTTAAGGCAAATTCAGATACACAAAACATCTATCTTAAGACCGATTGTTTAGTAGCGCTTTCGGGACAAATGACATAACTAGGAATTCCTGGTTTGCGTCAAATAGACCGGACATCAAACTAAACTTGCCATGTAAATTTATTCGTGACCCGAACGCGATACATTTAAAAACGTTCCTGGTCGCTTGATAGCGATGAAAAGCTTTTTGAGGTCATTATGACTGAAACACCTTCCGCAGACACTCCCGATCGTAGCCTTCAACCAGAGTCAGCGAACGTGAATGCTGAAGATTTGCTGTTCTTGCTCCGACGTAAAGAAGGAACCTGGGTTGACTGGGGACACGCCTGTGCCAAATTGCAAAAAGCCGGTTACAGTACCCAAGCGATTTTTGAGGCAACTGGCTTTGAGCCAATACATCAGAATCAAGTAATTGTAGGTTCACAAGTCTATACGTCGTTGGTGAACGGTGGGGCAGTAGAAGAAGTGCGATCGCACTATTCTCGCACTGGCAGTGATATTTTATACGAATTGCGGATTCTGACTGAGCCAGAACGGGTCGCAGCGGCAGACTTTATTCGATCCAGAAACCTCGACGCCGATGTTGCCCGTGAAGTCGCCAAAGACGTGAAAGAATTGTCCCGGATGCGGACTCTACCGCAGGGATTTACCGACCATCCTGGAGACGCGGTTGCTTATCAGTATTGGAGACGGGCAAAACAATTAAGTAATTTGCAAGAGCGATCGCGTTTTATTGCACGCGGCTTAATGTTTGCCCACAGCCAAACTGCCCGAAATCAAATCGAACAGCTGCTAACCGAAGGAATTGCCGGTGCTGCCCCTCGTCGTGCCCCCTCTTTGCCCCTGTACCGACTGGATGAGGACGAACAACTCCCTCGCACGATACCCGTCGCCGGTGCCTTGCCCTTGACACCCGCAGACTTGCAATTGGTTCCCCCAGTAGAACAGATTGAGCCGTTCCGGTTAGTGCAAACTTCTTGGAGTGGATCTTGGGTGTCTCTACCCGGTTGGCAAGTCGTCTTGAACGCACAAGACCCGGTCGTCATTCTCTGCAACAGCAGCCAGTTGCCCAGCCAACATACCAACAAACCGGAAGGAATTCTAGTTCTCATCGATCGATCTCGACAAGAATGGAATGACAGCAGCTATTTTATCGTTGACCAGTCAGGAGAGTTGCAACTTCACTGGTTCCCCGATGCTCCTACTGTGCCCATTTTGGGACAAATCCTCCTGGTGTTGCGTCCGAAGAAAATTGTCGATGAAGACATGACTAAGGATTTATGGCAGATCGAAGAATAGTTGCCAATGGCTAATCAGAGTTTTGAGTGACAAGAGAATTCTTTAATTCCAGGGCTTAGGCAAAAACTCTCTCAAACTCTTATTCTTGTCTAAAGCGAAGATATAGCAGTCCTATTTGAGTTGTAAATTTTTTTTAGGAACCGCGTTGGCGTTAGCCTCGCGTTCGCGTTCGCGCTTAGGAAGAGTAAGAAGAGAGAGCCAAGATTTCATAATCATTTAGGATTGCGATCGCGCTTCGCAAGACTTACGCGGTTCATTTTGCCGTTCCTAGTGCGTAAGTCCTAAACTCAAAACTCAAAACTGGCTAACGACACCGATATAGCTGATAAGGAACCCCGATTCGGTAGTGCTGAGTAGAGTCAATCGTACAACTCGTTGACTCGGCAAGTGCCAACGATTGGGGATAATCAACCCGCTTGAGTCCAGGGGCAACTACCCACAAGTTCAGGGGCGATTTCAAAGGAGTTTGGATGGCAGAGAGATTTTGCCAAAGGGCATCATAACTAGGTTTCGCGTTTAAGAAAGCAAAGTAGGCTTTTTCGCCCTCCGGCTCAAAATCACCGACGCGAGGTGCCCGGATTTTATCGACAGCAAGGGCAAAGCTTAACCCCAAAGCGACATCCTGGGAATCGTTGTATCCCACCACAACCATTAGAGGAATGGTCGGTTCTAAGTTCATGTGGTGGGAGACTTGCAGGGGGTTAAAGGGCTTTAAGAATGCCAGGTTAAAAACGACAAAAACGCTGCTGAGAAGGCAAACTAGCAGTACATCTGAGGACTGAGGACTCAGGAGTAAGTATGGATCTTGGCTTTGGTGCTGAGTTCGTGCATTTCCATCAAAATTTTCTTGGGCATCTTCAGTGGGCAATTCTTTTGCCGCAGTCCCGATGGTGAGGATAGCTCCCAAAAGGGCGCACAAAGCTGGGTAATAGACAAAGTGATAGCGAGGGGCAATGGTGATGTCTTTGTCCAGCAGGTAGACAATGGCTAAGAATTGCAGCAGCACGCAAAAAGTGAAACTACCCAAGGCGAAAATTGCTGAGGAATAGAGGGTTTTAAAGCGACTTGGATTTACCTGCGTGTGCCCTCCAGAGGCGGTTAATTGCCTCTTTCCCTTAAAAAAATTATAAATTTGCCTTCCCAGCCAACAGCCAAACAGAAGCATCAGCAGCCCCGATGGAATCGCAATCCATAAAGGCTGACTTTCTACGGGTAGGGCGATCGCCATCAGCAGCCAACCGACCAAAGTTTGGTATAAGGGCGCAACGTTATGGGGAGACGGAAGCCAACTGGTTTCCGAACGTCCAGAATGTCCCAGTAGCACCGGCAACCAAGGCAGAAAACTGAGTACAATCCCCAAAATTGTCAGACTAAGCCCAACCCAGGTGTGAATTTTAAGCGATCGCCGCCGCCAGTAAAATATCGTCAGGAGCGTCACCAGCTGCGCCACGAAAGCCAAGACAAAAAAGTAGTGGACGTAGAAGGCAATACTGTTGACAACTCCCCAGCCAAGCCAAACGCGCCATCCCGTCTGCCGATTTTTTTCCAGGTCTTGCTGAATTTGAATGAATCCTACCAGTGCCAAGGTAATCAACAGCACCGGAAGGGTGTAGTGCCGTGCTTCTTGGGAGAGGTAGACGCCAAAAGGGGAAACCGCCATGATTGCGGCGGTCATCAAACCGACAGCGGGGAAGAAGGCGATGCGTCCCAGCCAGTAAATTGCCGCGATCGCGCCGACTCCGAAAATTGCAGGAAGCGATCGCAAGTCAGTGCTCAGAAGTAGGGGGACGGTAGCGCCGTGTCCGTACTCATGGCTGAGTAATTTTAGCCAGCCGTGCATCAGGCAAAAAAATAGGGGAGGATGGGTAGACTGAGTTGCAAGTGTATGAGCAATTTCAGCACAGCTAACATCTGGCTTCAGGGTAAAAATTTGCTTTAAGGTTGATAGGGGAAAAACCACGTCGAGCGGGACATCATTGTAAGTCCGTCCCAAACTAAATAACCCTGTAATCACCTCATCTAGCCACAGCGGTTTCAGGTCAAGATGCCAAAACCGCAAAGCAGCGCCCAAGACAATTACCCCAGCTAGCGCTAAATAATGTAGAAAGAACTTTAGGCGATTCATGTTTTTCTGTTGTTAGCTGCTAATTAGTAAAAAGTTTTAAGTGTTAAATTTTGAACTAAAAAATTCTCTTGGAACTCAAACCTCAAACGCGATAAACCGCGACTCTACAACTCAAAACTTAAACCTTAGACGCGACAAACCGCGACTCTACAACTCAAAACTCTCACAAGCCATTAGCCATGAATGACGATAATCTTATTCACCCAGATGGTACAGCAGCCCAAATGGTGCCGGATTTGGCTCAGGTGTCGCTAGCAGCAGTGCGCGAACAGGCAATGCAGCGACTCCGCAATGGGTTGCGAGCGGGGCAGCAAAGCATGGCTGACTGGCGAGGTGGCCCTTTAGCGGTTTCTGCCGTACCCGGTGCGGGTAAATCGACCGGGATGGCAGTGGCGGCGGCTTTAGCGATCGCTCGTTACCAATTGCATACTCGACGCTATTTAGTCGTTGTCACCTTTACTCGCTCGGCTGCGGCAAATATTAAAGCCAAGATTCGGCAGTGCCTGCGGGAGGATTTGCGACTACCGCAAACTGGCTTTGTTGTTCATACGTTGCACGGTTTGGCACTGAATATTGCCACCCGTCATCCAGAGCTATCGGGTTTGAATTTGGAAACGGTAACTTTGGTTTCTCCGAACCAAAGTCACCGCTTAATTCGGGACTGCGTAGAGCGATGGATTTCCCACAATCCTCAGCGCTACTCCACGCTGCTGGAGGGATTGCAATTTGATGGGGAAGAAACCGAGCGGTTGCGCCGTCAGGCAGTTTTACGCACCGAAGTGTTGCCCAGTCTTGCTAACACAGTGATTCACGAAGCAAAAAGCTCTGGATTGTTGCCGGAAAATTTGTGGGAACTGGCAAGACAGACGCCGGATGATTATGGAATTTTGAGCGTCGCTGCTGGGTTGTACGAACAATATCAAGCTTTATTGCGATCGCGCGACTTGATTGACTACGACGAAATGATTCTCGGTGCCCTGCGGGTGCTGCAAAACGAAAGCGCCCGCCAACTTTGGCAAAACCAAGTCTTTGCCGTCTTTGAAGATGAAGCCCAAGACTCTAGCCCCCTCCAAAGCCGACTTTTAGAAATTCTCGCCGCTCAACCCGCCAGCAATTCCCCAGCCCTCAACTTGGTGCGCGTGGGGGACCCCAACCAGGCAATTAACTCCACTTTCACCCCTGCCGATCCGATTTACTTCCGTCGCTTCTGCGAAGCCTGCCAAGCCCAGGAACGCTTGGCAACGATGGATCGAGCGGGTCGGAGCAGTCAAACGATTGTTGACGCCGCGAACTTCGTCCTGGAGTGGGTGAATCACACCTATGGGGGCAAACTCGACCGTAGAGGAACAACTTCGTCAAAATCCTCCCAAAACCCAACTGAACTGCCCTTTCGTCCCCAAACCATTCATCCCGTTGACGCAGGAGATCCCCAATCTGACGCCAACCCGGAACCAACGGGTCGAGGGCTGGAAATCTACACCCCCCGCGACATTTACCATACCGTCCAGCTGATCGGAGAACGGACGATCGAATTATTTGAGAAAAATCCCAAAGGTCGGGCGGCGGTTTTGGTGCGGGAAAATCGGCAAGCCCGATTTGTGGCTGAAAGGCTGAGTTATCTGCAAAGCCAGCACAAGATTGAGGTGTACGATGTTTCCCAGAGCGATCGCCACTCTAACGTCCCCACCGAAATCCTCGCCCTCTTACAATTTCTCGATCGTCCCCACTCCCCCGACTATATAAAAGCCGCACTAGAGGTACTCGTACAGCGTCAGCTGATTCCCACCCAAGACCTCAACGCCCTCGCCACTTTTCCAGAGCAATTTCTCTATCCCGGCCCGCTCGATCCTCCCCAAACGCCACCCGTGCATCAGGCGGCGCGGTACTGTCGCAGTTTGCTTCGCGCCCGCTTGGAACTGCCCCACTACCAATTGCCCACCTTTCTCGCTCTCACCTTAAAATACGACCCGTCCGAACTCGCCACAGCGGATAAATTAGCCGAACGCATCGCCCAACAAACCTACGGCAACAGTTCCATGAGTTCTACTCTGGAAGTCTTAAGCGAAATTGTGAATTCCGAACGCTTTGAACCCGTAGAAACTGAGGACACAGACGCCCGCTATGTCCGCGCCGGTCAACTCACTATCATCACCATGCACAAAGCCAAGGGATTGGACTGGGATTATGTCTTTATGCCGTTTTTGCACGAAGATAGTATTCCCGGCAGTCCTTGGGTGCCTACTGCTGCCCAATTCCTGGGCGATTTTACCCTAGCAGAGGTCGCTAGGGCGCAGATTCGCGCCAGTCTCCACGGTCAATATCCCTTACCCCCAGCACCCGCAGCCTGGGGACAAGCGGGACAGCTCAAAAACGCAGAGGAATTCCGCCTCCTCTACGTGGCGATGACACGAGCGAAGCGCCTACTCTGGATGGCAGCTGCTCAAAAGGGACCTTTCCGCTGGAACACCTTCAACTGGAATAATCAAGACAATTTACAGGAGAAAAAACCGTGTCCGGTGATACCCGCGTTAAAGAGTCGCTTTCCTAAATCGGTGGTTGCTTTGTCTAGGATGCCGAGTTAGTTTACTTTTTTTGTTTGCGCTTAAGTCGTGAAGTTGCACCGAAAGCACCCAATGCCAGTAAACCCAATACAGAAGCTGGTTCGGGAACCGAAGCGGTTCGAGCGGCGGTTAGATAACTAAGGTTGTCAAATCCCCATGAACCTAATTCGTTAGTGAAATCTACAACTGCCCGTTTTACAGGGGTGCCGCTGTAAGTAAAAGTAGTGCCGGAAACACTAATTCTGAGTGGGGAAGGAAAGTCGTCTACGAATGTTTTATCCAGAATCACCTCTGTGATGCCAAGAGAAGTGAAGTCTTCGTCAAAAAGTTGGACGGTTAATTTGGGTAGAGGCTGAAAGCGAAAATCCCCTAGCTTCGCCACGTCGAACATAATATTAGAAGTAGACATGGCAAAGTCAAGTGTTAAAATTCCTGGCGCACCGATCTCTAAGACGGGGGGTGATAAATCAAGGAAATAAAATGCTTCTTCAACGCCGAATAAACCTCCGAGATTCAATTTTCTTTCAACATTGTAGGTGGCAGCAGTTGAGTTTTCTCCATTTACTTTAAAGTCGAATGTAACGCCCTTAAAACTCAAATCATCCGCTGGTTGAGTCGGCAGCTCATCAAAAGTTAATGTAGTCAATGTAGCAGCCTGCACGCTTTTAGGTACTATCAGTGCAGATAAGGAAAAGCAGGCTGTGCTGAAGACGAAGGCTGAAAGTGTTTTTCGGAAGGTAGCCATACAAGCCATTTCTCAAAAATTGTAGAAGTTGCAAGTGGGAATGGGTAAAAGTGGAATGCGATCGCTATCTATAATTAGTCGTCGATCTGCTGTTTCTGTTGACGCTGCATCACTGAACCAGCACCCAAAGCACCCAATGCGAGTAAACCCAAACCTGAAGCGGGTTCTGGAACATCCTTTGGCGGTTCGCTAGACACTCCCGGATCGGCGCGGAAAATGCCCATAGTGCCATCCGCAAGACTGGCAAGAAATGCCACCTGACCAGCATTATTTAATCCTTCCCGCGAAAAACTAAGGGACGTTACGGTGGAACCAAATAGAGTATCACCAGTACTAATTACCTTATCTTTTAGGGGATCGGCTCCAGTGAAGATCCCTGTCCCGCCTGCATCCAGTTCAGCAAAGAAGGCAATAGTTCCCACATCATTAATTGAGGGAACGCCAAGAAAGCCGTTCAAGGAGCCGCTCGTGTCTGCAATTAAGGTTGTTGTTTTGCTATTGCTAGCGAACAAAGCTGCATTTTTTCCTCCCACAAATGGCTCTGGCGGAGTATACCAATCATTGCTTGGATCAATAGCCGGGGGAGCATAAAAGGCAACGTTTCCTAAATTATTGAGGGCAGGGGAACCAAAGCCAGAATCCTCAGGATAATTATTTCCAATGCTGGCAACGATAGTCCTTGTAGTGCCGTTACTCGTAACAATTACCGTGCTAGGATTCCCACTTTCAATTCTATAGGCTACAGTTCTTTCATCATTGATGAAGGGGGAATTGACGCTGCCATAAAAGATAGTATCGATAACTTTTCCTTCGCTGGTGAGAATACGTTCGCCCCGGTAAAGTCTCTCTACGAAAGCTACAACTCCAGCATTATTAATCGAGGGCAAATAAAAATCGCTAAAGTAGTCCTTCGCTACAATAACGTCATCATCAATCCAGGGTGACTCAACACCATTCGAGTCGGATTGAGGGAAAGCAAGGGCGACAGGAGTGGGCGTTGTTGTTCCGTTCCCCTTGAAAATACCTGTGGCTACCTGAGCTAGGACAGCGCTGAAGGCGACGGTTCCTCCATCATTAATGGAGAGAGGAGTACGAAAGCTACTAAAGAAATTATTGGTGTTGGCAATCGTGGTAATTGTGGAGCCATTGGCCGTGAAAATACCTATGCTCCCTGTATCTAGTCCAGCCAAAAAGGCGGCGGTTCCAGCATTATTTAAGGCGGGAGATGACAGAAAGGAACTGAAGCGATCGCTTGTATCCGCAATTTTTGTAAAGGTGAAGCTGGCAGCTTGCACTTCTCTCGCTGCCAAAAAGCTGAGGCATAAGCCCATCAATGCCGTGGGAATGCTCAAGTGTAATTTCATAGCTATTTCTCTTTTGAAATGGAGTGACTAGCGACAAGAGGAGTTACTTGTTTTGCAATTACCAAAAATTTGCCAGAATGTGCAGACTGTAGTAAAACAGTTTATTCTGGCAAATATTGCTAATTGAAAGCTAGTTTAGGCCTGTGGCGAGGACGATAATTTTCTTTTGCGGATTAGCATAGAAGCGCCTATCACACCTAACGCGATCGCGGCGGTTGGTTCTGGTACGGATTCCGGGACATTCACGGGTTTATGGGAAACAAATCCACTTCCATTAACGCCCGAAACGCTAAAAATCGTAAATCCTTGACATTCTTTAACTAAACACTGAGCAACAGGTTCTCTTGGCCCATTATCACCAGTTGCTACACTTAGCTGAAAGTCAAAATTCGTATCATTAACATCTAGTCTCAAAACCTCTCTGAAAGCAAAGACTTGATTTACTGGAATTAAAGATGTTAAGGATGAGTCTGATGGCTTGCCACTAAAGATATTATTGCCATTCACGCTCAAGGAGAAAAAATCAAAAGGATTTTTGACATCTAGATAATTTCCTATCCGTACATCGCTGACTAATAAGTCTAGAATTTCATCGGCGACGGTGTAAGTGCCTTCAACTGAGTCTCCATCAAGATTCCCTTGAAAATTAAATGTTATGGCGTTCGCGGGAGCCAAATTAACTGTTCCCAAAGCCAAAAATGCTGCACTAACAGCTATTGACAATTTCTTCCACATTGTTGAAGTAGACATAAAACAAGCCTCCGTAAAGTTAACTGTTGATAAAATTGGTATTTTTAACTGCTTATGGTATCGCCATAAATCTGCTAGGTTTTTCCGGATTGCAGGCTGTGTTCAAGCAGTTAATACTGGCAAATATTGCTAATTGAAATCTAGTTTAGGCGGGTGACGAGGACGATAATTTTCTTTTGCGGATTAGCATAGAAGCGCCCATCACACCAAGCGCGATCGCTGCCGTTGGTTCTGGTACGGATTCGACATCATTCACAGGTTTATGCGGAACAAAGCCACCTCCGATAACGCCTGGTGGAGAGTTGATTCCACCTCCAAGGGCAAAACCCAGAAATCCTTGACATTCTTTAACTAAACACTGGTCAACTGGTTCTATCAGTCCTTCATCAGCGGTTGCGACATCTAGCTTAAAGGCGAAAAATAGGCCCCGATCATCTATAACGTCTAGTCTCAAAACCTCCCTAAAAGCAAAGACTCCATTTACCGGAATTAAAGATGTTAAAGATGAGTATGATGGCTTGCCACTGAAGATGTTATTGCCATTCACGGTAAAGGAAAAAAAATCCAAAGGATTCTCTACCTGTAGGAAAGGAGCTTGTATCCGTACATCGCTAACTAAGGTTTTGAGGATATCATCGGCGACGGTATAGCTGCCTTCAACTGAGCCTGCGTCTTCAGCATCCCCTTGAAATTTAAATGTTATGGCGTTCGCAGGAGCCGAATGAAATGTTCCTACAATCAATGTTGCACCGGCAACAGCCATTGATAACTTATTCCAAGTAGTTGAAATAGACATAAAATAACCCTCCCTCCGTAAAGCTTAATTTTGATATTGGAAATGATCCAAAGTGCGATCGCCACAATTGTCTTACCAAGGGCAACTGTGTATCTTTGGCGCTCAACAGAAGCGATAAATATTTGCGGAAATTACTTAGGCTGGTAATCTGGCGATCGCCAGGTTTTTTAGAGTGTTTTCGCTTGTCATGAAAGTTTCACATATTTTTTAGGAAAAATGCTAGTAGTTATACTGAATCTTTATCAAAACAATAAACTTTGAAGAGCCAAGAAAACGAAAAAACCCCTAAAGACCTCATGATTCGGTCGGTCTAGCTTTAAGTAGTTCTACTGAGACTTTATGAAGTTTTGGTTTAGATAAAACAAGCCAGACTTAAGGAAGATGCATAATCAATATTTTATTTAAACTCCCTTCATTTATGCGATTCATCTACCACCACAGAAATAGTAGAAAAAACTGTAAGTTCTATATCTAGAATGGATTGAAATTTTGAATCTATCTTTTGATAGATAAAGGGTGCTGTGAAGCTAATAACAGTCAAAATTACCCACACTCTCACACCAAAGACTGATTAAAGTCATTCTTGAAATTGACACGATCGATTTGTACAGGTTGCTTCAGCTCAATCGGGAGCGCAAGTATAGCGATAAACCATTTGGCACGCTAGGCGATCGCAGAGGGTAAAAAAATGATTAATTCAATGATGATTATTGGGGGCGTGACCTTATTCGTTGCGCTAGGAAGTCTCTTGTTTAGACCGCGCGATACTCAATGGGTCAAAAACTTGACCCGACCTAGTTGGCTTGTCTTTGAGCCTCTGATTCCGTTTATCTGGACGATTGTTTTTGCAGGCGGAGCTTTATCAGCAACCATAATTTGGGAACAAGATCCAGGTAGCCTCAAAACTTGGTTGTTGATGGCACTTTACCTACTCTTGGAAATTGTCACAGTCGCTTACATTCCTACCACGCTCAGACTCCGCAGCCTTACAGTCGGTACGCTATTAGGGGGATCGGGCGTTATTTTAGGGGTTCTTTTAGCATTGTTTGTATTACCGATTTCTGGATTATCGGCTCTTTTATTACTCCCCTATGTGCTTTGGAGTCCAGTTGGAACCTATACGACTTGGGAGATGATTCAACTGAATCCTGAGTCTATATAGTTAGGAAAGGCTTCTCACCCGGTTTGAAATCTATTTGTAAAGACCCGAAACTTTGCCTCTCGACAGTCAGCGAAGACAGACTTCGTTTGATAAAAGCTCTCGCAATTTCTGCCCTCCTTCTTCTGAAGGGGGGCAGAAGTTGCGATTATAAACATCGCTAGGTACTTTCTCTCAACAAACCATGATGAATTTTCAACAAGTATTCGGTACAGAACCAGAAGTCGAAGCCAGCGCACCAGGACGAGTAAATCTACTAGGCGAACACACGGACTATAACGATGGATTTGTCCTCCCAACAGCTATCCCCCAAAAAACGACGGTACAATTGGGATTTAGCAAAGATGAACAGCACCACTTTTACTCTGCGGAACTTGACGAAAAAGTAGACGTTTTAGAAAGCACTCATACGCCGTCTAGTTTCGCAAGTTATGTATTTGGGTGTATCCGACTTTTAGAGCAGGAAGGTAACACTATCCCGCCGGTTAACGTGTATGTTACATCCTCCGTTCCTATTGGTTCGGGTTTGTCTAGCAGTGCGGCGTTGGAAGTGGCGACTCTCAGAGGATTGAGATCGCTTCTTTCACTTACTCTCGATGATGTGCAAATCGCCCAACTCGCACAACAGGCAGAAATTCACTATGCTGGCGTGCAATGCGGAATTATGGATCAGATGGCGTCCAGCCTTGCTGACACTGATTCGATGCTGTTTCTGGACACGCGCACGCTGGAACGTCAAGTTCTTCCTTTCCCAAAGGGAGCAGAAGTTGTGGTAATCGATAGCGGCGTGCCTCGTACCCTGGCGGCAAGTGGCTACAACCAACGACGCGCTGATTGTGAGGAAGCCGCACGGTTGTTGGGAGTGAAGGCGCTCAGAGATATCACCGATCCGCAAGCTGTAGAATCTTTACCCGAACCGCTGCGGCGTCGCGCTCTTCATGTGGTTACAGAGGATAACCGGGTGCTGGAGGCGATACAGGGCGTCTCTCCGGAGCGCTTTGGCGAGTTGATGAATGCTTCTCATGCCAGTTTGCGGGACGATTACGAAGTTTCCGTACCGGCGTTGGATACGCTGGTGAGAATGTTGCAAGAAACCCGTGGCGTATTCGGCGCACGGTTGACGGGTGCTGGGTTTGGGGGCGCTTGCGTTGCTTTGGTAGAGGTTGGGAAGGCGGAAGCGATCGCCCAAAATGTACTTCAACGCTACAACGGATCGGGTTACACCGGACGGATTCTGGTTCAGTAAGGCGAAGCTAGCGGTATACACTTTATAAACTCAGGGAAAGGGCGAGCAGCCGAATCATCCCGGCATCGGCGATCGCGCGATCGCTTCTTTAACTTTCTGGGTAATTAACTCTCGAAGTTCCTCCTTGCCACGCTGACGCTGAAAGCTAGCGCCTTCCTCAGTGGTGGCATAGAGGGGTGGCAGTCGATTGAGCGCATAAGCAGCAATCTCTCCCAGATCCAGAAGGCAAGGGTTGGTTACTTCCATTTTTAGCACCTGCACGCTCGCTTCTATTAGCACCAATGCTTCCATCACATTGATAAACTGTTTTCCGGGAATCGCGATCGCTTCATCGGTTAAAAGTTGCCCGAATAAGCGATCTAAAGCGATGTAGTCGTCAACAGAAATTTCCGAAATTTCGCAGATGCTGCCAATCTCTTGTGCTAGAGATGGCGTCATATATCCGTCCTGCAAAGCTTGTTCGACAATTGTTCCTATCGTGAGCTTTTCTAGACTCATCGCATCTCTCCCTGACGATCGCATTTCAAACGGCAATCCTATGATTCTGCCTTAGATTTGAAATTTATAACTTGTCTAATTAGCATAAATAGTGCTAACTTTATAGATTGTGTCGAATTAAAGACCATCCATGCCTAAACTGAAAACCCGTAAAGCAGCGGCAAAGCGTTTTAGAGCCACCGGCAGCGGCAAAATCGTCCACCGCAAAGCCTTCAAAAGTCACTTGCTACAGCACAAGAGTTCTGACCGGAAACGGCGGATTTCTAAAATGGCTCTGGTGCATGAACGCGATGAAGAAAATGTGCGCTTGATGCTGCCCTATTTGTAAGGAAGCAATTTGCTTTCTATGATGAGTCTCTAGTCAATTGCTAATGACTAATGACGAATGACTGCTGACCACCGATCAATAACAACTAATAATTAGCCATGACACGGGTAAAACGCGGTAACGTTGCTCGCAAACGCCGCAAAAAAATTCTCAAACTAGCCAAAGGCTTCCGAGGTTCTCATTCAACTTTGTTCCGGACAGCCAATCAACAGGTCATGAAGGCGCTGCGTAACGCCTACCGCGATCGCAAGAAGCGCAAGCGCGATTTCCGCAGCCTCTGGATCACCCGTATCAACGCCGCAGCACGTCAGCACGGCATTAGCTATAGCCAGCTGATGGGCAAATTGAAAAAGGCAAATGTCCAGATTAATCGCAAGATGCTGGCGCAGATGGCTGTTCTCGATCCCGCTGGCTTTGACAAAGTGCTGCAACTCGCTACACAGGCTCAAGGGTAAAGGATGAAGGATGTAGGGCTTTGTCCTTCCCAGAGGGTGGGATGAATGAAGCTCGCCACTCGTTTGTTGCCAGCCTCGTTCCCAGGCGGTGCCTGGGAATGTTTTTTCTTTGGCTCTTTGCTAGTATAAAAACGCCAAACTTAGCGGTTGCTGCCGAGCTACAAGAGATTGTGGAGCGCGGCTACCTAATTGTTGCAGTGAAAGACAATGTCCGTCCCCTGGCTTTTCGGGATGGGGAAGGCAAACTGCAAGGGCTGGAAATTGACATTGCCCAGCGTTTGGCAGCAGAACTCCTAGATAAACCCGATGCGGTAAAGTTGCAACCGGTGGCGAATCGAGAGCGGCTCTCGGTGGTGGTGGATGGAACGGTCGATCTGACGATCGCGAGGGTGACACAAAATGCTTCGCGCGATCGCTTGGTCAACTTCAGCATTCCTTACTACCTAGACGGCACCGCTTTAGTCACTCAGGACGCATTTTTACAAAGGCTTAACGATCTGCAACAGAGAAAAGTCGCCGTTCTGAAAGGATCGGATACGATTTCTACGGTGCGCTATCTTATCCCCCAAGTTCAGCTAATTGGCGTAGATTCCTACGAACAGGCGCGATCGCTCCTGGAATCGGGTAACGCCGATGCCTTCGCCGCCGATGCCAGCATTCTCAGCGGCTGGGTGCAGGAATATCCCCAGTACCGACTGCTGCCGGTACGCTTGTCGGGGGAGCCGCTAGCCGTGGTAATGCCCAAAGGGTTGCAGTACAATCAATTGCGGCAACGGGTAAATGATGCGATCGCGCGTTGGAAACGAGAAGGCTGGCTGCAAGAACGGGTTAAGTATTGGGGACTCCCCCAGAGCGATACCAACCGATTTTAGAAAACTTCCGATAGGGCACCTGTGGCGATCTACCTCCGCCGCAATCACGTCCCATAATGAATAGAGAAAGCAAATTAATCTCTGTATTTGAAGGGCAATGGATAACTCTCTGGCAATTTTTTATCTCTCCTTGTTGCTGGTACTGCTTGCCGTTGCCGGTTGGGCAGTTGTGCGCCAGGTTTTCAAAACCCGCAAAGTTGAAAGTGTCCTCTCTCGGCTGCAAAATAAGGTGCAAAACGACAAATGCACAACCCAAGAGTTTTACGAACTCGGCAGCATCTATTTAGATAAAAAACTTTACACCCAGGCAATCTCGCTGCTTCAAAAAGCACTCAAAGCTGAGGATGCCGAAGAGGAAAACCTCGCGCCTATCTACAATGCCTTAGGCTTTGCTTACTTCTCCCAAGAGCAGTACGACGTAGCGATTCGCAACTACAAAGAAGCTTTGAAAATAGCTCCAAATTATGTCACGGCGCTCAATAATCTGGGTCATGTTTACGAGAAGAAGAAGTTAACTGCTCAGGCGTTGGAAAGCTATGAGGAAGCGCTGAAGCACGAGCCTGACAATGGCACCGCCAAGCGCCGCGCCGAATCCTTGCGGAAACGGTTGGTTCCCTCGACTTAAAACGCCTTGTCATCCCTGAGGCTCTGCCTCCTGCGGAGCTCAAATAAAACGTAACGATTGTAGGGGCGCAAACCTTTGTGCCCCTACAGCTTTATCCGTAGCAAGGTCATATTTTGGAGGCTGTAGAACTGATGGGACGCTATACAAAGCAAAGTTAATTAAAAAAGCTGACGCCTGTGATGAGGCTGAACCTCATCACAGGCGTTTCAAGTTGGAGGCTGGGAGCGGGAAAAAGCAAACTTTCAGTGACAGAGCGCGATCGCCCGCGTGGAAGATGAAGCCGCCTATCCAGAGGAACCATCTGGTTTTCCGTAGTAGATGCCCCTACCATTGGTACCGATAAACACCAGCCCAAACTGCTGCCAACTCGCCTCCATCACATTTGGCTCACCACCGATAGGATTCTCTTGAGAGCCAATGCTCGTCCAAGTTTGGCCTCTATCAAGAGAACGAAAAATTCCCTCGCCCATGCCAGCAACTTTTCCATACAGATAAAGTGCCGGAGTCGTGCTGCCATCCGGCGGTTTCCCGAAGGCGAACAAATGTGCCCTCTCTACTGAAGGCAGCTTAGTCAGCGTCTTGCCACCGTCTGTTGAACGGTACAAACCATTCCAGTCCAGACTAAGCCACACCTCATCTTTCACACCCGGAACTGTTTTCAGCCTGCACCACAAATCTGCCCAATACTCGCTTTTAATCGATGAGTTAACAACCTGAAACGATGCGCCCCTATCAGTACTGCGATAAACTTTGCCTTCGCTGTAATAGTAAAACGTGTTGCCATCTACTTTATCTGCGGCCAACGGCTCACCCCAATACCAGGGGCCTTTAGCCCCATTAGGTAGCCCCGACACTTTACCCCATGACGCGCCGCCATCAGTTGTCTGTATCGGCTGAGCCTCGCTGAGAGTCACGACAAAATTGTTTGGGTTATTTGCCGATATAGCTACGCGCAACGGCATTGCCTTTGAGGGAAATGACCCAAACTTCTTCCAAGTCAATCCGCCGTCTGTCGAAGTTGTTCCGCCATTGTGGATTGGTTCCCACTCCACACCACCAACCCGCACCACCCGCGACGGGTCGCTTTCAGAGTAGGTAATACCGTAAGTATGCTGAGGCCAAGGTCCGATACCGCCCATCCTTTTCGATGGATAAGAATTAAGCCCATTGTTGTGATTGAAACCGTCTACATCGGCTACACCACTCAATAACACAGCACCTTTTGGAGGTGCAGCTAGGGCGAAAGCGACTATCTCTTCTTGTCCTTGCTGATAGTTAGCCCAAGTAACCGGATTGGCGTTGATATTGTCTGTTTGCCAAATTCCAGAACCATTCGTCAACCAAACTTTTCCCGGCACTTTCGGGTCAAATTCAATTGCTGAAACCCACGATTCAAACATGGCATCATGCCACCAAGAAACCGTGTGGTTTATATTTGCCTTTTTTTCTGTCCAAGTCGCTCCCCCATCTAAGGAACTATAGAGGATTTTGCTAGTTATTTGACCTAAAGATACTACTAAATGATTGGGATTCGTTGGGTTAACACCCAAGGCATTGAAAAACGCTGGCTTGCCATCTGGAGTGATGTTACTCCAGGTTCCACCAGCATATTTGCTAACTCCTGATTTGTGCGTAACGTAGAGAATACTGTTGCTGGAAACAGCCATTCGCTGTGCCTGTGTCGGGCTTCCTTGGATTTTGCTCCAAGTATTACCCGTGTCAGTAGATTGATAGATTCCATCTCCATAGACATTCGCGTAGACTAAACCGGGCGAGCGCTTGTCAAACGCAATGCCTAAAATTCCAATTCCTTTTGTCAGATTTGGGGAAAAAGAAGTAACTCTAGCCCATGTCGCCCCCGCGTCAGACGACTTCCACAACCCATCGTGCCGCGAACCAAACAAGATTACTTTAGAGTTAGACGGATCGACAGCTAACCTTTCTCCTGCCCACCGCTCTTCGGAGTTGCTGTCCATCCCTAAGTCTATCTTCAACTTAGTCCAAGTTTTTCCGCGATCGCTAGACTTGAAAATTGACCCCTTCGGCTCCCACTGGGAGTATTTGCCTGCCGCCATGTAGACAATATTCGCATCATTTGGATCGACGGCTAGTGCTTCTCCCCCGTAATAAGTTTTTTGGGCAAGTGGAAAGCTGTCATTTAAAGGAATCCAACTTTTATCTGCTGCATTCCAGCGATAAAAACCACCAACGTCAGTTCTGATATAAACAAGATCCTTTTCTAAAGGATGGGGGTAGACACCTGTAACAAACCCACCTCCACCTATAGAAACGTTAGCCCAGCGATATCCATTTCCCCCGATCGAGTAGATGGGTGCTGCGGCTACAGATGCTATGCCAAGGCTTTTGTATGTTTGCGGTTGTTGGTTGCTAGTGGCACACGCAGCAATAATTCCCACCAAAATAGGCAAACCAGTCAAAGCGATAAATTTTGGTATTTTCATAATCTATAACCAAAGATAAACACAGATGAACCCCAATGAATTATTTGTGTAAGTCTCTGTTCATTCCCGATTTCATTCCCAGTAAATTGATGGTGTACGAGAAGTTATATTGCTTAAGTTTAATATTTAGGGTTTTTTACAAAATTATAGAAAGCTCTAATATAGATTTTTAGTTTATCTATCGGTTTTACGGTGGCAAGATGATTTTTAACAAGTTTTTTAAACTCCGCATCCATTTCTCCATTCCGGAGATACACACCCATTCCTGTCGCCATCATGTGGTTAGAAAACTCATAAAATGATGAGAATTTGACTCCTATCCAATAGCCTAAAAGGATATTGATCTTGGCGGTTCGCTTCTGATAGTCTTTTGATTTCCCCTTAGTCTCTTTTCCGATAGCATTGGCGTTCTTCCCATGTACCCGATAAAGACTTAATTCCTTATCCAAAACGATACCTTTACTTAGCCCTAATGAGCTAAAAATTAAAAAAGCATCATTGAGCAAAGTGCTTCCTGCTTTATCCGGCATTGGCAGAATTTGTTGTAAGAGTGACCGTTTCAAGCAAAGACCAGAGGTAGAGGGGTAAGGAAAGTTTTTGTAGAATCTGCCACTTTTAGTTAACTGTGTCAAATCGTACTCGCGGAATAAATCGGGACTGGTTTTAAGTTTTTTATCATTTATTTCCACTAACTTTTCGTCCACAAATTTAAGAGGATGGAAACACCAACCTAAATCTGGGCGATCGCCTAATGCTTCTACTACTTTTTCTGCTTTTTCAGGTATAAAAGTGTCGTCAGCATCCAAAAAGCAAACAATATCTCCTTTACTCGCGGCAAAGCCTGCATTGAAAGCTGAAGCTTGTCCCCCATTTTCCTTTAGCACCGGGAGAATTTTATCGCCATAACTGGCAATAACTTCTCGTGAATTGTCAGTAGAACCATCGTCCACCACAATTACCTCGACGTGGGGATAGGTTTGGCTTAGGGCGCTATCAATTGCCTGTGATAGGAAACGAGCATAATTGTAGTTATTAATGGCGATGCTAACTTTAGGGTTGCTGTTCATACTTTTAGTGTTGTTATGAGCGTCTGGTTTGAGTAGTGACAGTTATAGCAGCAAGCTTGGGAAGAACACAGCAATGCCTATGAATCAATACCCAATACTTGCCGATACTGTGCTACAGACTTTTCCAGGGAGAACTCATCAGCTCTTAGCCGCAGTGCTTCCGAGTCAGAAGGCTTATCTAAGGTAGTCGCGATCGCTTCTGCTAAACCTTTGACATCTCCAACACTGACTAACTGACCGTACTTTCCGTTTGCTAAAATCTCTTCTGGCCCGCTAGGACAATCGGTAGAAACTACCCTGGTTCCCATAGCGATCGCCTCAATGAGTACAGTAGGCAATCCTTCATATAAAGAAGATAGGACGAATACTGCTGAAGATGCCATATAAGCATAGGGATTTGCCACAAACCCAGGTAAAGCCACATTCGATGCTATACCCAATTCCTGCACCAAAGCTTCAAGCTGCGATCGCTCCGTTCCCTCCCCTAAAATCATCAGCCGCGCCGGACGCTGTTGTTGCACTTGAGCAAAGGCGCGAATCAAAGAAGGAAAGTCTTTCTGCTTTTCCAGGCGTCCCACACCCAAAATCACCGGAGGCTGTCCCGCCTCAAACCAAGGATGTTCCACAAGTTCACTGGCTTTTTTGAACAGATCCGGGGTAACAACTGGGTTGTAAATAACTTTGATTTGCTCTTTTGCTAATCCTAGATGCACCAAATCATCAGCCGACCCTTGAGACACACTAACAACTGCATCAGCCATCGGGTAAAACCAGCGTACCAAGTAAGGTGCAATTCGCCTTTTCAGCTGCTTAGAGTTTTGCGCCTCCTGAGACAGGGTGTTATGTACGCTCACTACCACTCTTGTAGATACACCAGCCAGCCTTCGAGCCAACAAAGCCACTATATTCGTATCTTCCAAAGCCGAAAGCAAAGCTGTAGGTTTATTTTCTTTCAGATAGCGTACCAAGGCGGGGAGACTTGATAGCAGCCGCTTACCTTTCAAGTCCACAATTCTCACCTCTGGCGGTACTAGAGACAGATAAGGTCCTTCCACCTTAACTAAAACTAAGTCTACGCTTAAGCCTTGCTCGACAAAACCACGAGCCAAATTAACGAGGACTCTCTCAGCGCCACCGCCATATAGGGAAGTAAGAAAAATTGTTATGCTAGACATTTTTATTTGAGGTTGAAAATACTTCTATTCCCTAATTCCCGCTCTCTGGGGAGGAGTTAAGGGAAGGGTTACTTGAAAAAGTTGGTAAATTTATTGCTAACCTTACTACGTTGTTTCAACTAATCCTTCTTTTCTTTCCTCCGTCTCAAACGACCTAATATTCGACATTGGGAGGCGCTTCAATGATAAGGTTACTGATACATACAATATCCAAAACAGAGAGTGCGGTTCTACAATTGTACTTTCGGTATAGTTATACATTAGTAAAAACGTCACGTAGGTTATCGGCCATAAATCTTCGGGTTCTTTAGTGGAACGCACCCATTTTATGGCTCTAAAATAGGTGAAAATAATACTAATCCCAAAAAAGAATATCCCTACAAAGCCGAGATCAACCGTCAAGTTTAAAAAGCCATTGTGAGCGTGGTATACCTTATAGCGAAGTACACGCCAAACATATTCCGACTCCCCTCCATCCAGCCAAAATCCCTGATAACCATAGCCTAACCAAGGGCGATCCCAGATTTTTTCTATTACAGCATCCCAAATCTCTGTACGACCGCTGAGGGTAGGATCTTTGCCTAAGCTAAACAGCAAGTTATCCCAACTTGCCACGCCCCATGTAGCTAGACTTCCACCGATTAATATCAATGTAATGAAGAAGGGAATAGCTAAGTTGTCGCTCCACCGTAAAGCGCTGTAAAAAGGCAAGAGAATTATCAAAGTCAAGAAGATGATTAAAGCAGTTTTTGAAGTTGTAAGTACAATCACGCCAACGCAAATACCACAAACACCCCATACCAAGTAACGATATTTGCGAACGTTCAGAGCCACAAGTAAGGTAGACAATGCTGGTACCAGCATCAGGCGAGACAAGAGGTTTTTGTGTAACAAAGGCCCCCGCCAAGCTCCTGCATGAGTTCCACTTTCTATTCCACCTCCCCGAAAAACTAGGGTGTACATTACGGTAATTACTGCTCCTATACCCAGCGCCCACGCTATTATGCGTACTTGCTCTTTCAAGGTATAGCGCGAAGCAAAATACAGTCCAAACAAGGTTGTTTGTAACACATTGATGCCAGCTTTTCTAGAAATAGGCGGGAAATCAGACCAAAAAAATGAGATTACAATTGTTGCGACTAAACCCCATAAGAAAACGTCTCTCAAAGCTGGACGAACAACACTTTTGAACCGGGCAATAATAAAGAAAATTGTCCCGGCATAGACTCCCAACTGTAGCAGCGATATAATCTTGTCAAACACAGAAGGAACATAAACAGCGTAGCCAGCTGTTCCCTCCGACGCATTGTTTAAGCTGGCAAAGTTTAATAATCCTGAGAACACTAGCAGCGCCAGAACCGAGAATCTCTTTTCAGCGAAATTTAGGAGTGGATTCACGACTTTAGAGGGTGGTAAAAGTATCTAGAATTCAACTCAAGTCTAGGTCTTTTCAGTCGGGTGAGGGGGGAGAAAATGACTTTTGACAAGTTTCTAGGATGATGCAGTTTTTGTTGAAGGTGGCGTTAAGCTTCGGATGATTTTTCCTGCTTTACTCCTTTGATACTTTTAATATAATCTCTCAGCTTCTGCTGGGTACTGGGCAACAATGCCACGACTACTAAGCCCAAAACTACCCACCATCCTAACTGGTAGGCAAACAAAGCTATTCCAAAGGTCCCGCACCACAAGCCAGCCAATCGATAGTCAGGACTGCCAATGTCCCGCACTAGGTAGAAGTGGATGACAATATAACTCGCTAAAGTCGCCACCTCAGCCCAGCCGTATCCCACTAATTCCAAGCGGGGTAACAGCACGAATGCTGCTCCTACAAAAAGAGCCATATACACGATGTGAAAAACTGTAACTTCCCAGTTCCGCCGCAAAACGTAGAGGGTTGAGGAATGCATATTAAACATGGAGTTGGTCAGATTGCTCAAGGCGATATAAGGATAGATCGCCACTACAGGAAGCCAGCGATCGCCAAACACCAATGGAATAAGCACAGGCAAAGCCCAGCTGACTACTACGAGCAGGGGTCCTAAAGCTAATATCTGAAGGCCCATGCCCTCAGTGACAGCTCTCCGTAACCGCTTTCGATCTCCCTGCAAGCGCCCCAAGGTGGCAATGGAAATCCGCCACGTTGCGGTTTTTACGAAACTGAGAATGTCGATGATCCGGATGGCTAGGGCTACATATCCCACTGCCTCGGCACCAGCGTATCTACCTACTAGCAGGGGGTTGATCAGAGTACGTAGTTGCCACACCCAGACTGAGGTAGAAAATCCGATGCTGTATCCCAGCATCTGCTTAACTAAAACCCAATTCCAAGCAAAGCGGGGACGATATCCGGCACTCCAGTAGAGTAGTGCTAGAGTTTGAACTTGCTGTAGCCACCATCCAGCCACCAGTGCCCAAACTCCGGCTCCCCGAAAAGCCATTGGAAAGGCTATCACGTAGTAAACTAACTGACCGAGAAGTTCAATTAAAGCTACCCGCTTGTAATCTAGATTGCGCTCTAGCCGAGCCATCGGGACTTGATTGAGGAGAACTACGGGAAGTCCCAGAAACAAGACTTGCGCTACCGGGCGAAACCCTTGGATGTTCACCCAGCTTTCTATTAAGGGAAGCGCCAAAAAAGCTAAAAGCATTCCTGTAAACGCTTGCAGCAACAGCAGGGTGAAAGCTTGGTGATATACTCCGAGTTCCTCTTCCCCTTCCCGCCGCACCAGATAAACTTCAATGCCTAGCTGGCTGAGCATCTGAAGGTACAAAAATATACTGATGGTGGCAGCATAGAGACCGTATTTCTCCGGTCCTATGACTTTGGTAACTAGCATCACTCCTGCCAGACTGATGAATACTCCCAGTCCCTGACGCAGTACCAGGTAGACTCCTCCCCGCATGACTTGCGTTTTCAGGTTCATGCTTGTCCCTCAAAGTAGCAAATATTACGGAGAAATCCTTGATGTTCTACCAATGAAGACTTCCAGAAAAAGAGATTTATAGATAGCGATCGCAGCTTGGGAGTCTTTAGCGGCGCAAGATGCGGGAAAATCGGTAGAATGCTCATCAATTTTTTGAGCAGGTGGCTCAGCTCCAGCACATTTTTCTCCTTAGTTTGCCTTGGTTCATCGCTACTGCATCAGTAGACGGCCTTCTAAGGTCGTCAGCATATTTCATTGAATAAATAGTCAATTGCTACTAACGCTAGTAGAGATTGGCAAAAATATCTCAGCAACAGTTAAAGCGATCGTACTTGGGTGCCAATCTCTTTTTAAGCAAGCAAATTTAATTTACCACAGACAACAGTGTGGATTTGTGAGAATTCCCCCCCAAAGTTTAAAGCTTTTATAAAGACACTGAATATTTACACATTTGGCATTGAGCTATGGAAGGCTTGATAATTCTTCATTAGAACTTCAACTTTATGAAATAGATAACTTACATTATTCTCTGCAAAATGTCTGTAATCTTACCAGTGTTTAGGCAATCATGATATTAAAACTTCTCCATCGGGCTGTGGCTCCTGTGTTTATTGGCACTATGCTTGGGTGTACTGCTAGTAGCAATAGGTAGCAACCAACAGCCGATTGTAGGCGCGGATTTTGTGTCCGTACCGATGGCACCCACTTCCTACGTCGCTGGGCTAACGTGTCGATAGGCAGTAGAGGGTTTGTTACAGGTGTTTATACTTACAACGCACAAAAGGATCTGGTTTAGATCAGAACCGACGTTGGTGGCTTTTATCGCTGGAATGCCGAAGATAAAACCTGCATTCGATTACATGACAGCTTCACAATGAAAGAGAAAACATGTTACGGGGAAGAAGCGATCGCAACAGATCCCATCAACCCAAATATCGTTTACATGGCAGCAGGTAAATACTCCCAGCGGCAACCCAAAGGATCAATCTTTAAGTCCACAGAGCGAGGTTAAAACTGGACTAAACTAAACATAAACTTAGGGATAGACAGTAATGTTGAGCATTGCTGGGTGGGAAAAAGACTAGCTCTGAATCCGGCTAACTCCAACATTATTTTCATTGATTCGCGGCACGATGGGGTGTGGAGATCCTCGGATGCAGGCGCGACAATGGGCGAAAGTCGCTTCTTTTTCCCCAACGCTTACCAAAGAGCGTTGGCATCTCGTCCGCGTTGGCGGTTCAAGGTGGCACTCAACTTATACAGAAGCAACTTCAACAGACGCTGGATTAACCTGGAAGAAGTTTGCGTCGTTTCCGGCATCAATTACCACTGCGCGTAGCGATATCGGCAACTAATCCAAACTTGTTTGTTGTAGCTGTAAGTAAAGCTCTACCCCTACGCACCACTAATGGCGGCGCTTCAGGGAGTGCAGTGTCTGGACTACCAAATTGCTCAGAATGTCCCTGGTATTGAGATCAGCCCTTGGTGGCGAATAAAGTAGATGGAAATACTTTTTACTATTACAGCGACAGCAAAGTTTACCGCAGCACTGACCAAGGTGCATCCTTTAGCGTTGTCAACTCATCGATTCCCAATATTAGGAGTGACTACTATTCGTATGCGCTGAAAACAGTTCCAGATGCGAAAAATGAAGTCTGGCTCAGCTTAGACTAGGAAGGTTTATTCCACTCCACAGACGGTGGCAAAACGTTTGCTAAGCTGCCTTCAGTAGAAAAGGCGCATTTGTTTACTTTCGGGAAACCGCAGACCGGAAGGACAACTCCAGCGCTTTATTTGTATGGAAAAATTTCTGGTATGGGCGAGGGAATCTTCCGTTCTCTCGACAGAGGTAAAACTTGGATAAGCATTGGTTCTAGCCAAAATCCCATCCCTGGCGAGCCAAATGCGATGGAGGCGAGTTGGCAACAGTTTGGCTTGGTTTTCGTTGGTACCAATGGCAGGGGCATCTACTACGGAACTCCTGACGATTCCAAGGAGTAGGCTGCTTTATCTTCCGCGCCCGTACACGCAATTCGCCCCTGAATACTGGTTAAATTTACCCGAAAAGTACCAAGGCATTAGCCTTTAACAGAAGACGGTTCTTTCACGCTAGTAACACGTTCTGTTAAAGAATGATTTTGTAGTGCTGTTACTTGTGACAACACGTACGAGACGAGGGATTCAACCGTCATCAAGACTACCGAAAATGCCAATACTACGAAACCAGCAGCCGTGAAGAGAAACATGACGCTTGTAGAAATTAGTTTCTTGATAAAGGCGTTCATTTTGGTAAATAGTTTTGTTTACCCCTCTAGGATATGAAACACTACAGGGTCTTGACATCAGTGAATTTTTTGAATTTTTTGTAAAGAACTCCTTTATAAACCCGAAAACATACGGAGACGCTTTAAGTATATTTTTCTACAAATAAATTAAAGGATGTTTTTCTGATTTTGTCCTGAAAGCTAAGTTTTTTAACTGAATGCTGCTAGTAAATACGTAATTGAATGTAAATATGTGTGTCGCGCTTATAACACTGGTGAAGTGAGTGTTAATGGCTATTTTGTGTAAAAAAAATATAAAGATAATATAAAGACAAAAAATAGTAGGGGCGTACAGCTATTTGTGCGCCCCTATCACCTGGCAGGAAAATATTAAGTTATATTGACAATTTAGAAATGCAACAGCGCTTTTAAGCCTTGACCAGGTCTGATGGAACTGGAATTCGTTTGCCGTTTTCGTTGTCTAGGGGAGCAAGGGCGGTGAGTGTTCTGTACAACTCCAATGTTTCGCTAGTAATCTGGTTCCAGGTATAGTGTGCTTGCACATAACTCTGGGCGTTTTTAGCCATTACCGCCAATTCATTCTGGTGATTGATTGCCCATTCCAAGCTGCGGAGGCAGGAGTCTACATTTTTTACCTGGAAAAGCATCCCTCGGTTTTTGCCAATCAATTGCTGATGCACGGGAATGTCACTACCGAGTACGGGAACACCTTCCTGCATTGCTTCCAACATTGATAGAGGTAATCCCTCCAACTCAGAAGGAAGTACAAACAATCCCGCACCCCGAAGGATTTCTGCAAGACGGGGACCTCTAAGTTCACCTGTGAATATGATGTTCTTGTTATTCGCCGCCATCTCGGTGATCTCCGAGGTGAACTCATTGGTATCGCTGGTACCGCCCACCATGACGAGTTTCCATCCTTCTTGCTGAAGGTTTTGGAAGGCTTTGATGAGTAAGTCGGGGCACTTTTCCGGTACGAGTCTACCTAAAAATAGAATATAGCGTCCCTGTTCCAGACCTAGCGAAGTTCCATAGCTAAAAGTAGGGTCTGAATCACCCATATTTGAGGGTGCGTTAGGAATATAAATTGTCTCCTTACCGTAAGTTTCCTTAAAGTATGAGCGCAGTTCCTCTGAGACGACGATCATGCTATCAGAGAAGCGGACAGCAGCACGTTCGCCGCGACGGATTAGGTCGCTAGAAGCTTTGTTCCATTTGGCACGTTGCCAATCTAAGCCATGACAGGTAACAACAACTTTTGCCGAGGAAGCAATTTTGGGTAGCCAAGTAAAGAGGGCTGGTCCTAAAGCATGGAAGTGAACGATATCATAACGCTTCGCATTGCAAGCGATCGCTCCCAGCGCCGAACTCAACAGAGCATCCATTCCCTTGATATTCAAGCTGGGTATAGAAACAACCTTCACACCATGAACGTTATAGTGGCTGAGCGAAACATCTCCAGTGTATGAGGAACGGGCAAACAAATCCACTTCATGACCCTGTTCCACAACCCGTGAATAAATTTCTTCACAGTGGTGCTCGATACCACCCTGTTTAGCAGGCAACCCTTTTGCTCCAATTACGGCAATTTTCATGGCGAAACCCCGGTAAAAGTTTTTTGATTAATCTGGCTAGTAGACAAATTCCGCTGTTGCCAGCGGCTTAGCATATCGCTGTAGATATCACCCACGACAGTCTTGGCACTGTAAGGTTTGGCAGCTTTAACGCACGCCTCGATTGGATAATCTCCACCGTTGTGCAGTACCTTCCGCAAGGCATCTGCAATTGCGGCTGGCGATCGCTCCTCGCACACCACTCCACTATCAGTAGTGAGTAGGTTTGGAGTTTCGCCGCATTGGGTTGTCACCACTGGCGTACCGCTGGCAAGTGCTTCGAGAACGACCATAGGAAGACCTTCATAGGCGCTCGTTAGTACAAAAACACTACATACACGTTGCAACTGTGCAAGTTCTGCCTGGGCTAATGGCCCCAGCAGCGTTACCTGTCCGGACAATCCAAGGCGGGAAATCTCAGAACGTAGCTTATCCTTTAAGTCTCCATCGCCTGCTATGAGGAGGTGAACATTTGAATTGTTCAGGGCAGCAATGGAGCGGACTAGCAAGACGGGGTCTTTCTGGGCGTGAAGGCGACCAGCAAATAGAATAAAGCGTGTATCTTCCGCTAAACCCATCTGCTGTGCAAGTGTGCGCCTACCTTTCTCTCGTTCATCTAAGGTCAATGGGTAGCAGATTTCGTTATCTACTGTGTTTTTGACGTAGGAAATGCGCTCTGCTATCTCTGGGTAATGCTGCTGGTAATGTTGCACCGATTCAGTATTACACGACAAGATTTGAGAAAACTGACTTACAAGATAGCGTTCGATAGCAAAATATGCTGCTGGAAAACGTTGCCACAGAATCGCATTTTTTTTGTCCGCAGAATTAATTTGCTTTTGAATATCGTTGTGAATAAAGAGAGTCTTTTCTCCTGACCAGTTGCGAGTAAAAAGTGTGGGTTCCAGCCTGTGAAAGTGCATGAAATCCGAACTCAAATTCCGACCCAAAAGGGCAGCCGTATATTTAATAGTGGTTGGTACTAATTTTTTAAAGTTATCGTTTTCTATAAAAAACAAGGGCATAAAGCGGATCTCTCTGCCTGCCAACTGGGCGTCTCTCCATACTCCTATGGGTTGCGATGGATCGTTCTCCGTTCCTACCAGTCGGATTTCAAACTCGCTAGGAGCATATTTAACAAAAGTGCGTATGACTGTTTGTATACCCCCGATGCTAATGCTACTCGGATTGAACTGGTAGAAGATAGTCAAAACAGGTTTACGCATAACAATACCTATATATAGCTAGGTGTATTGGTTGTTTTTTTGTTGTGGCAAAGATTAATTAAGCAGTCTGTCAGTAGATTTATTTCAGCATGATTGCTTAGCTGATTTGAGAGTCTGAGATTCTCTTCCTCATAATTGCTTAGATTACTGTATAACCCTACTTAAGTAAATGGAATTTGCCAGATTTTACAGAAAGTTCTCAAATTTTCCACTTGACTTCATGGCAACTTTATAATGAGGTTCAAGACGCTATGAAGGCAAAAAATGGCTCAATTTTAACACTGCCTAATAATTTCTCCCAAACCCGAAAAACCCTGACCCAGCCATTCCTAAGCTTTTACCCAATCTAATACCACTCTAGAAGAGAACTCGTTACTCCTACTACTACTATCAAAAGTAGGAGTTATGAAATACTCCTTATGGACGATGCGAACTGAGTTTATACGTAAGATTACTTAGTTTTATGAATTGTACTTTGCAATTGGCTTTCCGAAGCCTATTGCTACTATCAAAAAGAGGAATTATAAATACTCCTTATGAAAGATGCGAACTGAGTTTATACGTAAGATTACTTAGTTTTATGAATTGTACTTTGAAATTAACTTTCCGAAGCCTATTACTACTATCAAAAGTAGGAATTATGAATACTACTTATGGAAGATGCGAACTGAGTTTATACGTAAAGCCGCTTAATTGTATAAATTGTACTTGTGTACTTTACAATTAACTTTCCGAGGCATCGGATATAAACTGCTAAGGAAGTCTGTATTTAAAAGTGTAATTTGACAGCCACTATACAAAAATACAATTTTCTTTAATATTCTCTACTAGAAGATATTTCTTTGCCGATCCGCAGTAGCAGCCTGCAAGAGCGAATTTGCTTAGTTCTCCTATTGGTGAGGGTTATCAGCGTAACGGCATTTAAGCAAGTGTATATCAGCGGTCTTCTCTACACGGAAAGGGGACTCGCCCTTTTCCTATAACAAAATTCTCCTACCCCGAACACGGTTAGGAGAAGAGGATTCGCCATAAGCGTATAGAACGTCCTTACAACGGTACGCTTATGGTTCGAGCTAGAAGTAAGTAATCGATTAATGCTTGTTTAAGCGCGATCGCTATTTTTAGGAGCCTTCGCTGTCAGCATTTTTGGCGTACTGGCATCTTCCTTGTAGTATGCCTTGGCATGGTGGAAATAACTATCAGGTTCGTTTTCCACAATCACACCATTGACGACCAAGCCCAAGACCTTCTGACCTGACTGTACCAAAAATTGCTTACAAGCAGCAGCGCTGACAGTATCAACCACGCCTGGGCGAACTACCAATAACATACCATCAGTCATCTTGCCTACTGCCAGAGCATCTGCCACCAGAACAATTGGAGGCGTATCAAGGATTATAAAATCGTAGTCTTTAGAAAAATTGTCAATTAATCCAGCCATCCGCTTTGAGTCAACAAGAGCCAATGGATTAGGAGGAATTACCCCGGAAGGAAGCACATCCAGGTTATCCATCACTTCGCGCACAGCCATCTCAAACTCAGCTTGATTAACGATGACATCGCTCAGACCAATTGCATTAGTCAAGTCCCAAATATGATGCTGCATGGGATGGTGCAGATCCGCATCTATTAATAAAACTCGTCTTCCTAGTTGAGCCATAGCGATAGCCAAGTTGGCACAAACTGTAGACTTGCCTTCTTTAGAAACAGAACTTGTCACCGCAATGACTTTCAGCTCTTGATCTGGACTGAGAAACTTCAAGTTTGCCTGAAGCATACGGTAAGCTTCACTGATAACCGAATGTGGATTATCTCTAACAGGAAGCTGCGGAAGAATTCTTTCTAGTTTCTTACTGCGAAAAGTAACTTTTTTCTTCAAAGAAGGAATCATTCCCAGGACAGTATATTTAAATAACTCCCGCACCTCCTTGGCAGTTTTGATAGTTGGATCTTTCAGGTCTACAAGGAAAGCAGTAATTACATAAAGTAGACTGCCTGCAACAATTCCGGCAGCTATGATTATTAGCTTGCGAGTACCTACGGGCTTTTCTGGAACTGTAGCGGCAGAAATTAAACTAGCGTTGCCTACATTTTGATTTTCCGCAATCTGAACCTCTTGAAGATTTTTTAAAAGAATTTGGTAGGTAGATTGCGCGGCTTCTACTTGCCGTTGTAAATCCCGCTGACCCTGTTGCAATCTAGGTAAAATGTTCGCTCTTTGTTTGTACGCCTCCTGAGCGCGAGATAAAAAAGTCACTTGATTAGCCAAACCTAAGCGTTGCACTTCTGCATTGACTAATTCTGCGGTCAGTTTTTGTTCAAGTTCCCCAATTTGTAAATTTGCTTCGGATACTTGTTGGTTGGTGCCAACAATCTCTCCTACCCGTTCCTGTAGTAAAGCTTTTAATGCCGCTTGTTTGCTTTCGAGATTAATTATTTTGGGGTTTTCATCCTGAAAGCGGGTGCGCTCAACTGTCAACTCGCCTTCAATTTTTTGGAGTTCTATCAGCACTTGCTGAACTGCGGGAGATTGGCTGAGCGAGTTTAGAGCCATAGCCCGCTGTGAATTCAGTCCTATCTTACTTTGGAAGGCGGCGACTCTAGCAGTTGCATCTTCAAGTTCAGCTTGAGTTTGCGCTTTTTTGCTGTCTAGCTCTGCGATCGCTTTTACGGCTGAGCTTCCTTCTTCTTCTAGAGCTACAATGTTATTCTGTTCTTTGAAACTACGCAAAGCGGCTTCTGCTTGACGAACAGTGGCTTCAGTCTTCGGTAGCTGCTTACTAATAAATTCGCGAGCCGCCGCTGCTTGAGCGCGGTTATTAAGTACATTCTTCTCGCGATACAAATCCATCAGTTTGTTGACTATCTTTGCAGCTTCCTGGGGATCTTTGCCTTTAACGGATATCTGCAAAACATCGGTTCCTTTGATCCCTTTTACCGTAAGCTGTTTTAGGAAATCAGCAGGTTTTAGGGGATCTCCCTTTTTGTCTTTTAGGTTTAGAGAATTTATCGTCTCTTGTATCAGAGGCTCAGAACGGACTATCTCGGCTTCTGTATCCAGAGGAGTATTCAAGACATTGAGCGGTTCCAACTGTCCGATTTTTGCCCCCGCCTCTGTGACTAAGGCAGAAGTCGTATTTTGCTTCTTAAACAAAAGCCTCCCTTCGGCTTCGTAGGTAGGCTTTTTTAAGAACGCAAATGCGGCGGCGAGTGCAACTGTAAATATAAAGACGGTACTGGCGGGTAGCCAACGCCGTTTGAGGATAAGCCAGTATTTTTTAAAATCTATATCTTCTGTGTATTGTCTAGTTTCCATAAGAGGCTCGTGTAGGAGAGTGGTAATAAGGTTGTTTTGGAGGCAGGTGTATTAGCCGCTCCCAGAAGCGAGTCCTTGCAGTGTAGACTATTTCCTCGCTTATCGAGAGGCAGCATCTGGTAGTTCTTACTCAGCCGACAATTGTATCCTAACAAGGCTAGTAAAAGTTGGAGTGATAAAAAAAACTGTTAATCAATGAAAGGATGAGCTTAAAGCTGTATGCAGTAGCATTCGGCTGGTAGCTCTAGATAAGAGGGATTAACAAAAGCGGGCTGCGAAATTTTTTTGATGCTGACGGACAACCGGACTATGGCAAAGAGTAGAAGTGCGATCGCTTTGGATGAAAGCACCTTAAGCTTACACCTTAAAGCAGGATTAACTGCGCGATCGCTATAGAATGACTCAAACAATTGAGTCGGAAATATTTTAGGTCCTATCGGAGGCAGTTTTGGGACGATTGCCGGAGTGACTGGAAGATTAATTTGGCACAAATATCTGGGAACATATTTCTGCTTTGTGCGATCGCCCTCAAAATCCTGAGATATCTGTATAAACATCCGATTATTCTTTAGCCAAAGAGATTACCACCAGCCTGAACAAATCGGATGATTGCCAGGATTCACGGCATGAATATCCTTGGTGTGTGAAGAAACCGTCCCCGCTCCTGAAGATAAATCTCTTACCTTAAAGCTTTCAACCTGTTTGACAGGTTGAAAGCCTTTGCCTAAACTCCCTAAAAAAAGTTGCACGCGGCGTGAGCCAAATTGCCTGACTACGGCTTAATCAAATGTTGCTCAAACTTGCGATAGTTACCAATTAACCTTGCCCGCTCAAAAGGGGGATAGAACAAGATGGTTCCCAAAGGTAAACCAACTGCCAAAACAGCGCCCATCACCAAAGGATTTAGCAATCCAACTTGGAAGCCAACTCCTAAAGTCATGCCTAACGCCATTGCTAATAGCGACACCCCAATCGCGAGATTGGGACTAAATCCTCTTTTCAAACAACTAACTGCCAGACTCTGCGCCCCAAAACCAGCCATAAATACAGCAAAATCCACCGCTTCAAACCCAACCGCCGCCGAATTTGCCGCTCTAAATTGCTCGCCAAAACCCGTCACAAAAAAAGCGACAATTCCCGCAACCAACAAAGCTACAACCGTGTCTATACCCGCAAACTTAACTTTATACCTGGATAGAAGCTTAGCGACAAACACAGCCCCAGCCGCCGCCGTAGCCGCTGCTGCCACACCAAATGCAGCGACAAACAGCGTGATAAACCCAGCCATGACCACACCCATCGCCCCAACTTGGGCAATCGTTCCGCCCCAAGCGATTCCCTCAATCCAAGCCGCCGAGGCAGCAAGTGTCACCAGTAAAGCGAGCGCGATATAAGGTAGTTTTTTGTTCGCAATCGGAACCGGGGCAGTCTGAATCTTAACAGTAATATCGTGAGTTTCTGGCAGAGAATTTGTGTGTAATAACAGATGTCGCTCGTAGGTTTTATCTGCCATCAACCGGCTGGTATTCACATTGATTTTAAACTTCGCCTGATTGTTCTCAAACTTAACGGAATCAAAAGAAATCCAAGTGTGAGTATCTGGTGTATGGGGGGGATCGCTTTCGTGGGGTGCCACTTCCCAATTTCCTTCCAGAAGGGTATCAGGAATCGAGTTCGTAACTGCGATTGTTTGAGTCACCCTTTCACCTAATTTTCTTGCCTTAAATTCTAGGATGGGTTTACTCAGCTTCGCTTCGGGTACGCGAATCACATAGATAGGCTTGAGAGATTCCAAGGCGATCGCTGCGTTAGGATAGCGGTCTTTTGGTTTGATTTCCACCATCTTTTGCAACCAGTCAATCCACCGCAGACTGAGCTTGGGAACGAGATGCTTGAAATTAATTCGATAATCATCATCAATTAACTGGCTAATCTCAGAAGATTTGATGCCAGTTAATAAGCAAATCAGCGTTGCTCCCAAACTATATAAATCTGAGGCTTCAGTGAGTTGGCGATGAAATAATTGTTCGGGCGGCATGAACCCTAAAGTTCCTTTTGCCACGCTGTTCATCGTCACTTCCCCATCCCCAATTCGAGCCAAACCAAAATCAACTAAAAAAACATTGATGTTGCCATCGACCAAGATATTTTCGGGTTTAATATCTCGATGGATAACGGTGGGAATGCGATTTTGCAGATAAACAAGAATTTCTAATAAAGAGACGGCAATTTTCTTAATTTCATCCGGGTCGAAGCTACGAGGTACGGCTAAAGACGGTGCTTTTTTATACTCCTGAACCATGCAAAAGCCATCGGATGTTTGGAAGGAATCTAGGTAGCGGGGGATTCCGGGATGATTCAGTCCCTGTAACACTTGAATTTCGCGCTGGTAGGCGTCGTAGTCTGACCAGGTGGCGTTGATTTTAGCAAACTGAAACCGTTTAATGACAGCGGGTTGCCGAGTTTTCAGATTGAGCGCCAGGTAGGTTACTCGACCACCGGCGCGGTTGTGTCCTAATTCTCGGACGACCTGATAACCGTGGCTGGATAAGTCTGGAAAGTTGCTCATGTGTGAGAGAACGAACGCAGGTTGAATGAGTTTATGCAACTGCTACGCGAGCAGTTGCAGTTAGCGGGAGCAGCTAGAGCGAGTAGCCGCTAACTTGCGGTCATACGCTAGAGCGAGTAGCCGCTAACTGCGGCATACGCCAAAGCGATCGCGCAATCCGAACAAACCAGGGATGGCAGATAAAGGAAGTGGGTGTACGCCTTTTTTGAGACTTCATCTTTCCCCTTTTCCCAGTTGTCCCTTCTCATCCTAGTTCACCAGCTTAGGAGTAGGAATTTCTGTTTTCGCTGTGAAAGTTCATAAAAATAAAGTGAGTGAGCTACACCTAGTTAAGAACTTGATATCTAAGGATCGTAATTATGACACAGCTATCAGAAGCGAATGTGGCGATTTCTAAGGAAGTTAATAATTCGAGAGGTTCCGATTGTTTAGGTTGGGAGTGTCTAGGCTGATTGTTGCGATCGCCTTCTTCCTATGCGCTCTTAGCCGGGATCGTCGTCAGCGAATGCCACTTTTTGCAACGGCTCCTCGGAAGCATCCACGGTCTTAGCACTGGTTGCAACTTTGCAAACTCCAGATTCGTCACCATTATTGCCAACATCCCCGCTTGGATTGACCCGAATGGGCGATGAAGATTTGGTTCCAGTGTTTATACAGTGAAGTTAGCAACTGAAAAGTGATTTTAATTATGCGTCAGATCCTGGGCACTCTTTCTCTATTGGGGTTTCTACAATGTTTTCCAGCAGTTGTTTCTGCTCAAACACAACCTGCTTCAGACGCCCCATCTGACCCCATCGAACAGGTGATTGCTGCCAAATTAATGACTGCATATCCTGATGGACAGTTTCGTTCAGAACAATTCATCAGTCGTGCAGAACTTGCCTCAATTTTGGTCAAAACTTTTAAACTGGACAAACGAGCGGGTGCCACCAAACAAGAAGTTATTTCAGTTCAAGATGTACCTTCTTCCCACTGGGCATATAACGACATTCAGACAGTTTTAAAAACTGGCATTATGAAGGGATATCGGGGAGATATGTTCTTCCCCAACCAAAAAATCAATCGCGCTGAAGCTTTATCTATCTTTGCCCAAGCTCACGGTGTATTTCAGTTTCCGAATGACACCGTTGCTAAAATTCTTGCGAAGTATCCAGATTCCGGGAATATACCGGATTGGGCTAAAAAATCGATGGCAACTGCACTTTACGAGGGATTTGCTAATCCCGATGAACAAGGCAATCTGAATCCCCTAAATCCGATGACGAGAGGGGATATGGCTTACGCCTTGAGTAAATTTTTGGAGCGACAAGAAGCACCCGCACCGATGTTGGAAGAAGATTTACCTTTGCCAGCGAGCTTACCAATCCAATAAGTTCCGAAAAAGCCGTTTTCTCAAAGAAAGCGGCTTTTTTGCTTTTGAAGAGCGCAAGAAGGCGGCTGGCTTGTTACACTCGATAAGTTTGGAGTGAAAAGTTTGGAGCGATCGCTAACCGATGAACGCCACGCCAAATAATCGAGATATGCGGCGAGATTTTGCCAGCCGCGACGATTTAATTACCTATCTCCGCGAACAATTCCCTACCGTCACCGAACGCGATGACGCGATCGCTACCACCGTAGGAGGACGTAAAGCCGCAGAAGCCTTCTTAAGTCAAGTAGATCCCGCCCGTTACGCCAAAACGCGCAATTCTTTTAGTGGCGCAGTCACGCGCCTTTCACCCTATCTCCGCTACGGCGTCTTGAGCTTGGCAGAAGTGCGGGATGCTGTGCTGGACAAAGTGGAAAACCGAGATGACGCACAAAAACTCATCAACGAACTCGGCTGGCGCGATTACTGGCAGCGTCTCTATGCCAAGCTGGGAAACGACATTTGGGAAGATCAAGAGCCTTACAAGACAGGCTACACAGCCAAAGACTATGCCGAAAAGTTACCGGAAGATGTTGACAAAAGTAGCACCGGCATGGTCTGTATTGACAGTTTTAGCCGCGACTTGCACTCCTCTGGCTACCTGCACAACCACGGGCGAATGTGGCTAGCCGCTTACCTAGTTCACTGGCGGCGGATTCGTTGGCAAGTCGGGGCAAGATGGTTTCTGCAACACTTACTGGATGGCGATCCAGCCAGCAATAATCTCTCCTGGCAGTGGGTTGCCAGCACCTTTAGCCAAAAGCCTTATTTCTTTAACCGGGAGAACTTAGAACGCTATACGGATGGCGTCTATTGCCGCCAATGCCCCCTGTACGGTCATTGTGACTTCGAGGGCAGCTACGATGAACTAGAGAAGCGATTGTTTCCTAAAGCTCAAAGCTTCGATCGAAGTGGCGGTAGCAAGAGTTTTCAGCGCGGGAAGAAGCGTCGGTAGTGCGTGAGTTTTGAGTGCGCGAGTTTTGAGTGCGTGAGCCTTGAATTAATGAAACAGCCGATTATTTGGATGCATGGAGACTGTTTAAGTCTTGGAAATCCCGCATTGCAAGCATACCCTGAAAGCCCCGCGATATGGGTTTGGGACGATGCTTTGATTGAAGAGTGGCAGCTGAGTCTCAAGCGGATTACTTTTATTTATGAGTGTTTGCTAGAACTGCCAGTAACGATTCGACGCGGTGATGTCGCTGCTGAAGTTATCGCTTTTGCCAAGGAACACAATGCTGATGGAGTCGTTACAGCAGAGAGTCCTAGCCCGCGATTTGACCACATTTGCGACAAAATTGAGGAATCGCTTCCTATCGAAGTGTTATCTGTTGAGCCATTTGTAAAATACGACGGATATATTGACCTTAAACGCTTTTCTCGCTACTGGCGCGTTGCCGAACGTTATGTTTTTGATTAGCACTGGGAGACTATTGTGAAGAATACAAGAACTCGGAGTTTGATCGCGATCGCCCTTGTCTCCTCAACTGGCACAGCGGCTTATTCGCGTCCAGCAACGAATATCCAATCGATACCAATGCAGCAACAAGTTGGGGAAGTAGTGTCGCATTTAGTCGGAGTAATGGACACGTCTGCACAAGCGCAAGCCAATCCCAAAACCCCAAATGTGAGAATGACTACCTGCAAAGTCAGCATAGAAAATACTAAAAAAAATCCCAAGGTAGTTTTCCTCTACCAAGAACAAGCGATGTCCCAGAATCTTGCCAAACCCTATCGGCAGAGATTCCTAAAAATTGCCCCCAGTGCTGATAACCAAAGCATAGAATCGCAATCATTTAAACCACCAACACCAGAAGCTTTGATTGGTCTATGTAGCAAACCAGAAGCAAAGCGTGTCATCAAATTAACCGATATTGGTGCTGCTAAATGCAGCGTATTTTTAAAACCTGACGGTGAGAATTACATCGGCGAGACGCCGAAGGCAGGTTGTTCCAGCGACTACAAAGGCGCAGTAAAAGTAACAAATCGAATTGTGTTGAATTCTACTGGAATGGACACATTAGATCGGGCTTTTGATGCCGCTGGTAATCAAGTTTGGGGTTCAAAAGGCGAACCTTATCAGTTTCGGTGGGTTAAGCCAAGCGCGAGTCGGTGAAGCAGTTGCTTGGACGCCAAAGCTTCTTGAAGTTGGTAGCGATCGCAGTGCAGTGGATGAAACTCATGCATCGCGTAAGCTTGCACAGTGCTAACTTGATATTGCCGATACAGTTCAACTGGAAAATTCCCCGTGTTAGCTACTTCTAACGCCAGGTTTTCCCGCTTCGCTAGCTCAACTCTATCCGACAAAGAGGTGCCTGGGATTAAACTCTCGTTATAAGCAAGTACAGGATGAATAGTCGAGGGCATATATAGAGATGAAGTGGCTTGGTGTGATGAAGCGAGCGCCCTAATCTCAATCAGATAAACTCTGCTTATAGACAAAGCAGGCTCCTTTCCCAAATTTCTCTAGGCAAGTCAAGTCACGATGGTATCGCAAAACCCTTTTTTTGTTGGAGGTCGCGTTCCTTTAGAATCCTTTATAGGACGCACCTCTGAAGTCAAAATTGCATTTGATCAGATTTCCAAGTGTGGTCACGCGGCGTTTTATGGCAGCACAGGCATTGGCAAGTCCTCTCTATTACAGTATTTAGCTTCGCCTCAAGCTTGGCAGATGCAAGGACTTAAGCCATCAAAAGCATTTATTGTTTATCTCAACTGTTCCGGGATCTATCCTTTTAAGCCTTCTTTCTTTTGGAGAGAGGTACTTAGCCTATTGAAAGAGCAGGCAGAGGATAATGGCTCCTTACAGACTGCTATTGAGCAGTTGTTGCAAAAGGAAACAGTAGATAAGGGAGATTTACGTCGGGTATTGCGGCAAATTGGGCAGCAGAACCAATTCTTGTTACTGTTGCTAGACGACTATGATGTGGCTCTCTATCCCAACGATCAGTACACAGAAGCGGAGATGCTAACCTTCTTAAGCGAGTTTCGGGATTTGGCAGTTCACAGTCAGGAAGGTCGATACCTGTCAACTATTGTGATGTCATTCCGGCGTTTAAATGAACTGGGGCCTAAACTTCCTCCAGGCGGCTCTCCGTGGTACAACCACTATCTCTTTCTACCACTTAGACCATTTTCTAACAACGAGATTAATTCTCTGTTTGTCCTGCCTATTACACCCACTCTAAGAAAAGGGGTTTTAGAGATTACTGGTGGACATCCTGCTCTGCTTCAAATTGCAGGATATTTGTTGTATGACACTCTTGCTGCTAACAAACACCAGACCTTGAGGCATTTACAAGGGATTTTCAAAGCCGGAGTGAGCAGTTCTTCCATAATGCATGGAAGTGGTCAACTGAGGTAGAACAACTCCTTTTGATGCTGATTGCTCTATGCCCTTTGGAAGGTCGTTTAAATAGAAAAGAACAGTACGCTCTGGTTGATATTGACTTAATTCTCAGCCAGCGGAGTCGAGAGCTGATTGATCTAGAAGAGAGAGGGATGGTTAAGCACACCGTACAGCAAGAAAAAAAGGTCTATTCTTTTGCTTCTTCTATGATGGAGTGGTGGGTGATTCGGGAAATTGAGAACAGCGATAACGTAGAACTTCAGAACCGAGAGAAGGTGTTTCTTAAGCTGATGAGCCGTGAGCAAGCACAGCGAGTTAAAAAGGTGATCCAACAAGTATGGCAGTCTAGAGAAGCAGCCAAGTCATTGATTGAATGGATAGTGGGTACTTTAAAGGCTACTTCTTGAGAAGCAACTTAAAACTGCCTTGAACTTTTGTCAATTTTTGGCTGAGTTTTTTAAATTGAGCGTTCGCAGTAATGCCCTTCTGCTGAGGAAGAATAGAATTCTACAAGGGAGAAGTTGATCGAGAATGGCTACTTCAGAAGATTGGAAGGAGAATCCTTATATTATTGGTCGCCCAATCTACGAACCAGAATACTTCTTTGGGCGGGAGGAGCTTTTCCAGTTTATTCAAGACAATCTCAACAAAAGCGCTAAAGTCATTCTCTTACATGGTCAGCGCCGCATTGGTAAGTCATCTGTACTGTGCCAAATTCCTAACTTTGTCCATCTAGAAAAGTTCGTCTTTGTTTCCCTTTCACTTGAAGGTAAAAGCCAGAAACCACTGAGTGAAGTTCTACACGAACTTGCTAGAGACATTATCGATCACCTAGGATTGCCCAAAGACAAGGCAACTCTGCCTACAAAATCCGAACTGGAAAAACAGTCACAGGTCTTTGCTGATGATTTCTTGCCCCAAATTTATCAGGTTCTCGGCGGTAAGAATCTTGTACTTCTGTTGGATGAATTCGATGTTTTAGGCGACTGTAACCCCGATACAGCGGCTAATCACTTTTTCCCCTATTTACAATCCATCGTTTATCAGCAACCGGAACTGTTTATCATCCCAGTTGTAGGACGGCGACTGACCGATATGCCAACTCTACTGGGTTTGTTTAGGGAAGCACCCAGGCAGGAAATTAGTCTGCTAGACAGGCGCGGTGCAGAACGGCTAATTATCGAACCTGCTAAGGATGTGCTGGAATACAACTCTGAGGTGATCGATGCAATTTTAGAACTCTCAGCCGGGCATCCTTATTTTACGCAAGTAATTTGCTTTGCTCTTTTCGCAAATGCCAGGGAGGAACAGCGTTGGCAGGTGACTCGAGCAGATGTAGAGAGCATTGTAAACAAGGCGATTGAAATTGGTGAAGGTGGACTGGCATGGTTTCGGGATGGGTTGCCTATTCCTGAGCGGGTGTTTTTCTCAGCAGTAGCAGAAGCTCAGCAGGAGCATGTTGCCAGTTCTACAAAAGATGGAACTCCAGAAGGTGGTGTTGTTGAAGGAGAAGCTTTAAACCTGTTAAAGCAGTTTGGAGGAACTTTAGAAGTTGGTGTTGTTGAAGGAGAAGCCTTAAATCTGTTAAAGCAGTTTGGGGTTATCTTAACAGAACCATTGCGTAAAGCAGAGGAGCAATTGCTCGAATGGAATTTTTTACAACACTTAGGGCTTGCCGGAAATCCGCTACCGCTGAAACTTAATACTTACAAAGTAACAGTTGAATTGGTTCGTCGTTGGTTAGTAAAGCGGTACTCCCTACGACGAGAAATATTTGAACTAGAGAACCTTGACCCAGAAGCTCATCGCCTCTACAAACTAGCACCTCTAATGCGTCAGCGAGGTGACACACTAAATGCCATCAAACTCTATAAGCAAGTTTTAACAGCCAATCCTAACCACTTTAGCGCTTTATTCGATTTGGCAGAGGCATACTTAGATGTCCAGGAGTTTGACAAGGCTGTGGAACTTTTCAAGCGAGCTTACAAAGTTGACCCGATACGTACTAAAGAGGGATTTTTACAGTCTCTATTAGTATATGCAAAAAACTTAATACTGCAAGGAAAGTTTGAGTTGGCAAGAGAGCAATTCGCTCAGTCATTACTCCTTCAAAATAATCAGTCTTTGCGGCTTTTAGTTGAAGAGCTACGCCCTAAGTATGTCTCTAAAATAAATGATATTTCCTTTATACAACATTTATATAACGTAGTAAAACTCAACGATGAACAGAAAGTAGTAATTGAAGCACAAATTAATGCTTGGACACAATACCAACGAAATCTAGAAGAATACCGAGACTTTTTACTAAAATTAACTCACCAAGAAAATTCGCTATCGTCATCTACTCGCACTTTATTAGATAATTTACAGGCAACATTAAGACTTAAAGAAGAAGATGTTAGGAAAATTAGGAAGCAATTTATACCACAATTAGAAGCTGCTCTGGAAAATTCTAAGAGCAGCTACCGTCAAGAAGTTAAAAGTTTTGTTAGTGATGGAACTATCTCTCCAATTGGTCGCAGAATTCTGAACGTAATGCGTAATCAGCTAGAATTGCGGCCTGAAGAAGCTAACGAGATTGAACGGGAAATTCTAAAACCTTATGAAGATAATAGACGAAAACTTTGGGAGTATTCCGAAGCGTTTAATGAATCAATAAAGTATGAATCCCTATTCAATAAATCTAGCCGCAAAGAGTTAAAAAAACTCCAAAGAGTTCTCCGTCTCACAGACAAAGAGATATTCATAATTGAAGCAACAGCAGAGATTAAATTATTACTGAATCAACTGTCTGAGGAATACTCTGCTCAGAGCGCAGATGACCGACTGTTGCTTCTATCTCAGGAAATTCAGCAGAATTCTACCCTCAAAGGTAAGCTGCTCAGAGTAATAAAACTAGGTGGTATGGAAACACTGAAAGCAATATTGAATCACTCGCTTGCAGGTATTTCCAGTGAAACAATTCAAAGCTGGCTCGAAGCTGAAGAAGACTGATGATAATCAGGCACTCTCAACCTCCTTAAGTTATTTGTCAATAATAAATAGGAAACTATGATAGCGATCGCATCTCCTAAACCGAGACTAAAGACGCGATCGCTCTTGATAAGCTTGAAGCTTCATCTAGTTGCGATTTTGGCTCAAAATTTTAAAATGCGATCGCTGCTGAGTTCAACGCCCATTGTCCTGGCAGCAATGCACACTTTCTGACTTTGAGATTAAGCGGCAGCGGAGAGGTCAGCCACTACTGTTACCCGTCCTTTGAGGACAGAACGCAGCAGTCTGTTGACGCAACCTCTTTCTTCCTCATCCAAGGACTCATCCAGAGCGGCTGCCATCAGTCCATAACGGTCAGCCAGAGTCAGAATACCAGTTTCGCTAACAGAGGCTAGGATTTCAGAGATAGCACCGGGGAGCAGTTGGATTTGGGGAAGCATGGTTGTTGGGCGTCAACTCTACGATATTTAATATCTCACTCCTTTGCGTCTCGCCGAGCGATCGCTTAGATGAGTAACGTGTGAAAATTCTCAGCCTTTCGAGTGATCTGAATTACATAGGCACTCAACCCACAAGCGGCTCAAGCGCGATCGCATCCCTCAACCAGCTACGCGATCGCATTCTCTCAGCTTCTTTCCAAAAAAATAAAACCGATGGACAAACAAGAAAGCAACTTCACCGGCTGCACGCATATCAGCTATGAAAAAATACCGGAAAGCTGGAATAATTGGAATTTGACAGAATCAGATTATCGCATTTTCAAGAAAACGAATTGGGCCGTAACTGAAAAGATTCACGGGGCGAATTTCTGTATAATCGCAGACGGCTCAGACGTTCGCTTTGCCAAGAGAAAAGAATTATTGCAGCCAGACGAAGACTTTTTTGGATATCAAACGCTTAGATATAAATTAGCCCAACAAGCCAAAGATATATTCAAAATTATCCAGTTGGAACGTCCGCAAACGTTTAGAGTTTCTGTGTATGGGGAATTGTTTGGCGGAGAATATCCCCATCCTGACGTAGTGACTGTTCCTAGTGTTCAGGCTGTCCAAACAGGAATCTATTATTCACCTAAAATTGAGTTTTGTGCTTTTGATATTGCTGTTGAAGAGAATAGCAAAGCTGCCCAACGGGATTATATAGATTATGACGAAGCTCTAAAATTATTTCAGCAAGTAGAAATGCTGGCTGCCAAACCGCTATTTATTGGAAAATACGAACAAGCGCTTGCACAGAAGATAGAGTTTGATTCTACCATTCCTGCCTTATTAGGTTTACCCAAATTGCCGTTTAGCAATCAGGCGGAAGGGATTGTCATTAAACCTGTAAAGTCGATCTATATAGATACTTCCAAGGGAAGAATTAGGCCGGTTTTGAAGAGAAAAATTCCAAAATTCGCTGAAGAGAGCCGATTCCATCAGGCAGAAAAGTGGGGCGACCAAAAATTAGCAACATCTTCTCACTATTTGAGTGATGAAAAATGGCTCCATGAGGCGATGCTTGCATTGGTTACAGAAAATAGATTGATGAATACTCTATCAAAAGTAGGCCGGGTTTCTGGTAAAGACCCAAAAGCAATAGACAAAGTTTTTCAATTATTTGTGAATGATGTAATAGAAACATTTAACGAATCTTACGAAAGCATTTTTAAAACCTTACCTGAGAAAAGTCAACAGACTTTAATCGAACAATTGGAGCAGGAATCTAAAAAATTGATGAATAATTACTTCAAGAAATAATATTTAGGAACAGGTGTAGGGTGAGCAGCGGCTAACTAAATACTCGATCTGAAACGAAGAGTGCGAACTGACTTTTTCTGCGCTAGGCTAACGCCTCGCTTCGCATGAGCGCGATCGCACTCTAGTCTTCAATGACTACCCTGGAATTAGAGTTCCCACCTTTTGACATGAAATCGATACGTTTCTTGCTGCTGCTGCTCATCCTGACTACAGTAGCCGCCTGTGACTCGACTCAGGCCTCTCTCGACCCCCAGACAACTCAACCAACCGAACAGCCGACAGAAACTCCGGCACAGCCGAACCAACAGCTTTCCCAAGCGACGCAAACCAACAACGTGGTGCGAACCGAACCACTCACACCCCAACCGATTCGCATCACCCTCGATAACTTACCTAAACCCTACGCCAGCGACAGTGCCTCCAACTCGCCCAACGTGGTGCCTATCCCGCAAAACCCCACCCTGCGCGTCCCGGCTGGTTTCGTCGTCAACGTTTTTGCCGATGGATTAGATGCACCCCGCTGGCTGGCACTCACCCCGAACGGTGACGTGTTAGTGACCGAAACGCGACAAAACCAGATTCGCTTGCTGCGCGACACTAACGGCGATGGCGTCGCTGATGTCCGCCAAACCTTTGCCAGTTCCCAAAATGGGGTAAATATCCCCTTTGGCATGACTTTTGCGGGCCGATACTTCTTCCTCGGCAACACAGGCGAAGTCCGGCGGTATCCCTACACGCAAGGACAACAACAACTCACCGGAACCGGCGAAAAAATCGCTAACTTAACCCCCGGCGGCTACAACCAGCACTGGACGCGCAACGTCGTTGCCTCACCCGATGGGCAAAAGCTCTACGTCTCAGTTGGGTCGGCATCCAACGCTTCAGAAGAACCCATCCCCCGCGCCTCTGTACAGGTGATGAACCTAGACGGTTCCAACCAGCAAACTTTTGCTTACGGTTTACGCAACCCAGTCGGACTCGACTTTCACCCCACCACTGGCGAACTGTATACCGCCGTGAACGAACGAGACGGACTGGGCGACGACCTGGTACCCGACTATCTAACCCGCATCCAACAGGGAGAATTCTATGGCTGGCCTTACGCCTACCTGGCACCAAATCTCCTTGACCCGCGTCATCTGGTCAACGGAAAAAGCAAACGTCCCGACCTGGTAGCGAAAACAAAGACGCCCGACGTTCTTTTCCAAGCCCACTCGGCTGCTTTGGGATTGCAGTTTTATGACGGTAATACCTTTCCAGAAAAATATCGCAATGGCGCTTTTGTCGCCTTTCGCGGTTCCTGGAACCGTAACCAAGGCACCGGCTACAAAATTGTCTTTGCCCCCTTCTCTAACGGGCGTCCTCAGGGCTACTATGAAGACTTTCTCACTGGGTTCCTGCTTGACCCCTCTGTCCCAACCACCTGGGGGCGTCCGGTGGGGTTACTCGTGCTACCCGATGGGAGTTTGCTGCTGACGGAAGAAGCCAATAACCGGATTTACCGCATCCAGTATCGTGGCTCTTAAGTAGTTGTTAATCGCGGCTCAAAGAACTGCCCCATGCGCCCAAAACTCGTTAATCAATTTGCTGTCCTTAAGCCCGCCTTCGCGGGCTTGGTTTGTTTAGCTGCGACTTCAGCCGTCGGAGTGTTAACGCTTGGCTTACCAACCCCAGCCCAAGCGGCAAACTCCAAAGACTTGCAGAAGTTACTGACGCTGAAAACTTGCCCTGGATGTGACCTAAAAGATGCCCAACTCAGGGGGATTAATCTCAGAAACGCCGACTTGAAGAATGCCCAGCTTGACGGTGCGGATTTAACGGCGGCTGACCTTTCGGGCGCTAAGCTAGAGGGTGCCCAGCTCAACGGTGCCAAACTAACTGCCGCTAATTTGGAAAAGGCGAACTTGAGACAGGCAAAATTGGTGGCTGCAAATAAAATTGTTGCTGATTTAACAGACGCTAAATTGCGGGGGGCAAACTTATATGCAGCGAACCTCACGGGCGCTAAGCTAGAGCGTGCCCAGCTAGCCCAAACTCAACTGAATTTTGCTCAGTTAGTCGGTGCAAATCTCGGACAAGCGAATTTGATCGAAGCGAATCTTTCGGGTGCCAATTTAGGCGGGGCAAACCTAAAAGATGCTCAGATGCAAATTGTTAACTTAGCCGGTGCCAATCTTACAGGTGCCAAGTTGAATAATGCCCAGTTAGAGACTGCCAATATGGATAGTGTCAACTTGAGCAATGCTGATTTGAGTCAGGCTTCTTTGAATAATGCTGACTTGAATGGGGGAATTCTCACGGGTGCCAATCTGCAAAAAGGATCGCTGACAGCAGCGAATTTTCAAAGTGCTACGCTCACAAATGCCAATTTGACGGGTGCCAATTTGACGGGTGCTGGTTTCAATCGTGCCAATTTGACGGGTGCTAAATTCAACGATGCTGATTTAACCAATGCCAAATTGCCGCTTGCCAACCTCACCAACGCTAATTTAGCGGGTGCTAACCTCCAGGATGCTTATCTGGATAGTACCAATCTCAACGGTGCTAATCTCAGCGGTGTAAACTTGCGCGGGGCGAATTTGCGGTCTGCCAATTTAAGCGGTGCGTCGATGATGGGTACCAACCTAGAAAGTGCCAATCTGACGAATGCTATTTTGACAGGAGCCAATTTGAGTTACACCAATTTCAGCAGTGCCGATCTCCGGGGTGCCAATTTAGGAAATACTAATCTGAGTTATGCCAACTTGACTCAAACAGATTTGGGTCAAGCTAGCTTAGCGAATGCCAACCTGACGGGTGCCAACTGGAAGGATGCTAAGCTCAAAGGTGTCATTGGATTGAATGGATATTGAGCGATCGCATTCTATCCCCATTGACTCTTTTGTTCTGATTTTGTGCATTCTATAGCGCGATCGCGCATGGCTACCCAGAGGGCGTCTTGGCAGTTCAATCGATACTCATCTCCTCCGTTGGCTAGCCTCCCATGAAACCAGGAATCCTCGCTGTAGCCCTGTTGATGCCTGTCTGCTTTGCAGTGCCGGTCAAAGCAGAGAATCCAGAACACGTTCAGAGATTATTAATTTATAAAGAATGCCAATTTTGTGACTTGAGCAATGTGAACTTAACTGGGTATGACCTCAGCGGTGCCAACTTGAAGGGTGCCAATCTACTCAATGCCAATCTCACCAGTGTCGTGCTAGCTGGAGCCGATCTTACAGCAGCCACCTTGGAAAAGGCGAATTTGAACAATGCGGTTCTTAATGGCGCGAACCTCAGCGGTACGAAGATGCGGTTTGCGAACTTGCAGTATGCGAGTCTACAAGGAGTCAAAGCGAAGGAAGCATTTGACGTGACAGGTGCCGATCTCACCGGGACAATTATGCCTTCCGGTCTAGTTTACAAGCCGCTTGCTGAGGGTCAAAAGAAACCGGCACCTGAGACCGGGAAACCCCTCAACCAAGACCGAAGCGACCCGATAAACCCGTAAAATCAATAAGCTTTTTAGTATAATACCCACACAGTAGAGAGGGGAACCAGCTCCAAAGCCCTAATAGGAGTTGGAACAAATGTGATAGTATCCCTTTGCTTTCCTGTTACACGCAGTCCTCTTCTGTCCCTGAATTTTGCCCCATGCAACTGCGAAATCCCCAGCGCCGGACAAAAATTGTCGCAACGATTGGCCCTGCTACCAGTAGCCCAGAGGTCTTACGCGCTTTAATTGAAGCGGGTGCGACGACCCTGCGCCTCAACTTTTCTCATGGAACTCATGAAGACCATCAGCGGAGCATTCGCTTGATCCGCCAGATGGCTTTTGAACTGAATCAGCCGGTGGGCATTTTGCAAGATTTGCAAGGCCCGAAAATTCGTTTGGGACGGTTTGAAACGGGGTCTATCGTCCTGAATAAGGGCGATCGCTTCATCCTAACCAGTCACCCTGTCCCAGGCACCCAAGAAATTAGCTCTGTCACCTACGAACCTCTAGCAGATGAAGTTCCAAACGGGGCAACGATTCTCTTGGATGATGGCAAAGTGGAAATGCGGGTCGAGCAGGTAGACCGCACGGCGCGGGAATTGCACTGTCGCGTTGTCGTCGGCGGCCCACTTTCTAACAACAAAGGAGTGAATTTCCCCGGCGTCTATCTGTCAATTAAGGCGCTAACTGACAAAGACCGTAAAGACTTGATGTTTGGTCTTGACCAAGGGGTTGACTGGGTAGCGCTGAGCTTTGTCCGCAACCCCCAGGATGTGCTGGAAATTAAAGAGCTGATTTCTAGTGCTGGTAAGCAAGTGCCGGTGGTTGTCAAGATTGAAAAGCACGAAGCCATCGACCAAATGGAAGCGATTCTCTCGCTCAGCGATGGTGTCATGGTAGCTCGTGGTGACTTGGGCGTAGAATTGCCTGCGGAGGATGTCCCAATTCTGCAAAAGCGGCTGATTGCCACGGCAAATCAACTGGGGATTCCGGTGATTACGGCAACTCAGATGTTGGACAGCATGGTGAACAATCCCCGTCCCACCCGTGCTGAAATTTCCGATGTCGCCAATGCGATTTTGGACGGAACCGACGCCGTGATGCTCTCCAACGAGACAGCGGTGGGTAAATACGCCGTCGAAGCGGTGGAGACGATGGCGCGGATTGCCGTGCGGATTGAGCAAGAACAAATCGCCCGGAACGTCCGGGGCACCACTCGCTCGATCACGAATGCGATTAGTCAGGCGGTTGGTCAAATTTCTGAGCAGCTAGGGGCAGCTGCGATTATGTCGTTGACTAAAAGTGGTGCCACTGCCCGAAATGTTTCTAAGTTTCGACCTTCAACGCCCGTTCTGGCAGTGACTCCCCATGTAGACGTGGCGCGGCAGTTGCAGATGGTGTGGGGCGTGAAGCCGCTTCTAGTGCTGGATTTGCCTTCTGCGGGTCAGACGTTCCAAGCGGCAATCAATGTGGCGCTGGAGAAACAGCTGCTGGCTGAAGGAGATTTGGTGGTAATGACTGCCGGGACGCTCCAAGGTATCTCTGGTTCAACCGACCTGATTAAAGTTGAGGTGGTGACATCCATTCTTGGCAAGGGAATTGGGATTGGTCAGGGATCGGTGAGCGGTCGAGCGCGAGTGGCTCGTACTGCTAGAGAGGTGGGAAATTTCAATCATGGGGAAATTTTGGTAGTACCGGGCACAAATGCCGATTATGTGGAAGCAATTCGCAAGGCATCTGGGATTATTACTGAGGATGAAAGCCTAACCAGTCATGCGGCTGTGATTGGCTTACGCCTTGGGGTGCCGGTGATTGTGGGCGTCAAGAAGGCGACGGAAATGATTCGGGATGGGGCGATTTTGACCCTAGATATGCAACGGGGTCTGGTTTACTCTGGGGCGATGGCAGGGACTTCTCAGACGACTCCAGCACTGCCAGTTTAAGTGCGATCGCGTCTGTTTATCTCTCATAAGCGATCGCGCTTTCCCCCAAACCTTCACAATGAGGTAAAGAAAGCAAGGATTTAATTTTTACTGCACGAGACAACAAAAAACATAACCTCCAGCCCCCTTCGCATCTCTCTTCCTGCTCCTAATCGGAGCGGGAAGAAGAAATTTTTTATCTGGAAGGGATCTTTCTCCCCTTTCCTCGCAGGGGAGGGGTTGGGGGAGAGGTTCCCGATTCAGCATGGATCATCTCAACTTTTTCACCGACTATCTAATTGCCAGCCTGCGCCTCTCAGTACCATTAGCCTTTGCTGCCCTTGGCGGACTTTTTTCCGAACGATCGGGAGTGCTAAATATTGGACTAGAAGGAATGTTACTCTCCGGGGCATTTGCGAGTGCAGCAGGAGCATTTTTTACCGGCAATGTTTGGCTGGGAATGCTGTTAGCAATCGTCATCGGGGGATTGGTTGGACTGCTTCATGCCTATCTGTGCGTTAGCTTGCGTGTCGATCAATTAGTATCTGGACTTGCCATCAATCTTACAGCAGCAGGATTAACTTCTTTCTGGTCGCGTGTCTTATTTAATAGCGGTCAGGCGCAGCAGCTACCAGGCATTCAAATCATCGGCATTCCCGGATTAAAAAATATTCCAGTTATCGGTAATCTCTTGTTTAATCAAGACCCCTTAATTTACTTATTATTTCTGTTAGTTCCCCTGAGTACATACCTGCTATTTCGTACAAGTTTAGGCTTATCTTTACGTGCCGTTGGAGAATATCCCCGTGCTGCGGATACGGCTGGCGTTTCTGTCACTAAGGTACGCTATGTTGCAGTCACTCTCAGCGGCTGTCTCGCCGGTTTAGGAGGAGCTTATCTAACATTAGTTCACGTCAGATTCTTTGTAGAGGATATGAGTGCAGGAAGAGGTTTTATCGCCCTTGCAGCTTTGATTTTTGGCAGATGGCATCCCATCAGTACGGCTTTAGCTTGCTTGTTATTCGGTGCTACAGAAGCTTTGCAACTGCGAATTCAAGCCTTTAATCTGAATATTCCCTATCAATTTTTAGTAATGTTGCCTTATGTCATTGCGCTATTGGCGCTAGTGGGATTAGCTGGCAAATCAACCCCTCCCGCCGCCCTCGGTATTCCTTACATTCCCGAAAGTCGCGAACAATGAGTCGATATCAGTTAATTATTTTTGACTTTGATGGCACTTTAGCAATTACGCATCCAGCTATCATATCCTGCGTTATTAAAACCTTCCAAACATTTAACATTGACCCGCCAGATGAGGAACAGATTCGCTCAGTCATTGGCGTTACGCTTGCCGAGGCTTTCCCGATTTTCCATCCAGCGATCGCGCCCGAAGAAATTCCTACATGGATTCAAACTTACAGACACTTTTACCAAACAGAAGGTTTATTAAAAATCAATTTATTTTCGGGAGTGAAGCAAGTGATTCAAGCTGCATCCTCCGAGGGTTTGAACTTAGCAATTGTTAGCGTCAAACACACTAAGTTTTTAAAGCTTGCTGTAGAAAAGCTAAAAATTAATACTGACTTCGATCTGGTTATTGGCGATGACGGACAAACGCCAACCAAACCGGATGCAAGATTATTCCACTCAGTCATCCAGCCAATTTATCCAGACATCCAAAGTAACGAAGTTTTAGTATTTGGCGACAGTCATGTAGACTTAATGTTTGCTAAAAATGCTGGATTAGATGCTTGTTGGGCTACTTATGGCTATGGCGATCGCGCAAAATGTTTAGCACTCAACCCAACTTTTGTTGTTAACGAGATTTCCCAACTGATTTCAATCATCAAATCCTAAGCGCAAATCGCTACTTTGTCCCGTACAAGCGATCGCCTGCATCCCCAAGTCCTGGGACAATATAACCGTGTTCATCTAATTTTTCGTCAATCGCCGCCGTATAAATAGGCACGTCCGGGTGTTCGCGGCGTAAGTGTGCAATCCCCTCTGGTGCTGCCAGCAAGCACAAAAACTTGATTGACATCGGGCTAACTTCCTTAATTCTGTCAATCGCCGCGACGGCTGAATTTCCGGTTGCCAACATGGGATCGACAACTAAAATATCTCGCTGTTCAATATCATTCGGAACCTTGAAATAATACTCGATCGCTACATGAGTAGTCGGATCGCGATATAAACCAATATGCCCAACTCTTGCGGAAGGAATCAGTTCCAAAATTCCATCTAAAATCCCCTGTCCTGCCCGCATAATTGAGACAATTACCATCTTCTTTTCAGCAGCCAGCATCGGTGCCAACATCGGGGCAATAGGCGTCTTAATTTCTTCATATTTTAGCGGTAAATCTCGCGTCACCTCGTAAGCTAACAACATCCCGATTTCTTTGAGGAGATTGCGAAATTTTCCTGTGCTAGTTTCCGTTTTGCGCATCAGGGTTAATTTATGTTGGATCAAGGGATGTTCGATTACAGTGACTTCAGCATTCATTAATAAATTCCTCTCGAAAGATGCACAAAGACAAAGCCTACCTACGCAGGCTTAAAAAATAAGCAAAAATTCCTTTTCACTTGAGTGCAATATATAAAAGAACCTCACCCCCAACCCCTCTCCGTTCACGGAGAGGGGGGAATATTTAACCCCTCTCCGTTTACAAGCAGGAGGGAATATTTAACCCCTCCCTGTTTACGGGGAGGGGCAGGGGTGGGGTTAAACCATACTGCATCCAATAGAGCATTGCTATATTCACCAGCTAATTTCTATTAAAACACGGTTCCATCACTCGCAATTTCAATTGGAGGAACGCCGCCTTCTCGTAATTGTGTGGCAATTTTTCTCCCCGCACTCCAAGTTCCTCCTTGTAAAACTTTTACTAGGGGTAATTCATCAGCAGTCATATTCAGCTTTTGTCGAATCGTTGCCGCAATTTTATCTAACAAACTAACCGTTAAAGCCCTCCATTCTACAATTACCTCAGAACCTACTGGATGACGTTCCTGCAAAACTGCTGAATCTTTGACTTGTAACAATCCAGTATCTAGACATAAACCGCCATTACGATATTCGGGCAAACCTGTAAGTTCCTCTAGTCCAGTGATTTTTAAATCGAGTTTCTGAAGGGGTTCTAAAAGAGAATACGTTAACCACTGGGAGAGTTTGTGAAACGGCACATAATTGTCGCTTTTCTTATCTCCCGATAAAGCTGAATGAATCCACACATCGCCTAAGTTTACCCCAGCGATCGCAAGTCTCCCCGACCAAATTTCCCCCAACCCCTCCAAAACTGCACTCAACACCTTACTCGCAGCCAGTTGTCCATGATTGCTGCTATCCCACAAATAATTGACTAGATTACCAAGACGCGGGCTTTCGGTGCCAAAAAACTTAGGATTTTGAGCGAGGACTTGTCCCAAACGCTGTAGCAGCTGAACGCGCCCTTCCACCCCAACCAGCGGATTTTTTTCACTAACTTGGAAACCTTGCACTAAAGCGTCTTCTGTTAACTGTAGGAGTCCATCGGCATCTACCTGTAATGGTGATTTCGAGTGACTAGAGAAAGCACCTTGGAAAAACATTCGGAAGCTAGCCACGGCTAAGCCTTCCGAACGCCGAAACACTTGTCCCGTTTCTGGTTCGCAATACTGCCAATGAGTGCCCGCGCCTGCATCCAGTAAAACGCTAACAATCGCTAAATCAAACTTAACTTTCGCTTTTTCTAATCCAGTCAGTCTCGTTAAAGCTTGTTCAAGTTCCAAAAGACGAGGCAAATTTCCAACTTCAAAATGTCGCCAGCGACTGTGAAAAGGAATATCGAGATCGGGATAGTCATCGCGCATCACCCCGATGACATAATCAGCGCATTTCTCTAACTGGGTTAAATCAACTCGAAAGTAACGCAGTTTGTCTTCACAGCCTAAAAGAAAGAGGCGATCGCATCTTTCCCGAATTGCCGCCGGACTCCTCAAATATGCGATCGCTTCCGATTCAGAATTGCTCATAAACAATAAAAACGCAAAGATTAACTTTGCGTACCTTTGCGTTAATCTTTGCGTACCTTTGCGTTAAAAAACCTAATCCCCTAAACCCCGTCCCTTAATTTCTGCCAGAGTTGTCGCAGTGGGCACTTCTCCCGGCGTGTAGTAACCGGCGGCTTGCTTGGCAGCAATTTCCACCCACGCATCTTCTGGAATCCAATCATCGGGAATCGGGATGCGTTCGATTACCTTAATGCCAGAATTTGTAATCGCGTTGTATTTCATATCACTCATCGACACCAAGCGGTCAATTCGCGTAATTCCTAGCCAATGCAACACATCCGGCATCAGTTCTTGAAACCGCATATCTTGAAGTCCTGCCACGCATTCAGTCCGGGCAAAATAGGCATCTGCGCGATCGCCTCCTTCCTGACGCTTCCGGGCATTGTAAACTAAAAATTTAGTTACTTCGCCCAAGGCACGACCTTCTTTGCGGAAATAGACAATCACCCCTGCGCCGCCTGCTTGTGCTGTCTGGACGCAGACTTCAATGCCATGCACCAGATAAGGGCGACAAGTGCAAATATCGGAACCAAACACATCTGAACCGTTGCATTCATCATGTACCCGCACGGCAAGCAGTCGGTTGGGATCTGTAATTGCGGCGACATCGCCAATCAGATAAATCGTCGTGCCGCCAATCGGTGGTAAGAATACGTGTAAATCTGGGCGCGTTACCAATTCTGGGAACATCCCGCCTGTTTGCTGGAAGAGAATGCGACGTAAATCGCTTTCTTCAATGTTGAGTCGCTTGGCAATCCCTGGTAAATACCAGACTGGATCGATTGCGACCTTTGTGACGACTAAATTACCGTTATTTTTGATAATTTGACCGTCAACTTGCAAGCGCCCTTTTGCCACAGAATCTTGCAATTCCGGCATATTAATGTGAGCTTTGGTGACAGCAATGGTGGGACGAATATCGTACCCCTCTTCATAAAATGAAGGGAAAACTTCACCCACAATTGCTCCAAATGGATCGAGTGAGACAATTTTGTTCGCATCTGCCCAACTGGGATATGGCCCAATGTGGACAACCGGAGAAGTATTGGTTAAATCGGCGCGGTGATTTGCCTGGAGTGCGCCAGATGCGATCGCAAGTGCCCGATAAACGGCATAAGATCCCGAATGCGTGCCAATTGCATTCCGTTGATTTGGGTTCGCTAATGTCCCAATAATGGGTCCTCGTTTAATCGGATCGCTTTCTCCCCAATGAACGGAAACGGATTTTTTACCCGATTTACCGGGATGGGATGTTAAAACAATATGCTTATGCGAAGATACTTTTTTTGGGTTTTCCATAAATAGCTCACAAGATGCACTCAAGATGTCGTCTAGGGCAATCTACGCAGGGAATTGGAAATAAGCTCTCATCATAGCAAGGGGATTTTGGCTCTCGGAGTATCCTGCACAGCCAAATCTGTTTGTGGTTGCTACCCTTTCATTTAGTATTATTTGCTACAAACTTATACAATTTCCAGATTTTTAAATTAACTTAATAGAAATCTAATCCTATCGCTATACTTCCATGAATTCATCTATACAAACGTTTGTGCTTAACTTTTTTCCCTTGAGTTTTTTAGAGGATTTTTAGCCCTAGTTAGGCTATATGAGTAAGTTCGCTCGGCGCGATCGCGGCAGACGATCCCCGCACTACAATACAACGCCGATACAGAGAAATCATGCTTAACCGAGAATCACTATATTGTCAAGAATATTCACGAAAAAACCGCTAGAGAAAACTCCCCAGCGGTTGCGGCTTGGCTTTATTGATAATACAAACTTTACCGAGCATCAAAAAAGCGCAAAGGACCATAACCTAAAAATTGCTTTTCGGGTTTATCGCCTGTAGGAAACGCTGACACGCCAAAGTTATAAATCCCAGAAACACTAGGATTTTCAAAGGGTCCAATGGCAACCGTTACAGTTTGACCGGGTTGAATTGGGGGATCGAATACTAGGTCAACTTCCTGAGTTTTTTTGTCAACTTTTACTTCGCCCAACTTACAATTCTCTTTGGGTTCCTCATTGAGAAACGCTTTAGTTCTGGCAGAATCGAATTCAACTAAATTGCCACCATTTTGACGAATTGTTACTCGATTTAAAGATTGAGACGCCGTTTTTGGTAAGTTAAAAGTGAAGTAATAGCTTGCGCCTCTGAACCGGACGCTGGCTTGACTCGTTCTGGTATTACTTAATTGAAAAGGAACACCAAAAGAACTTCTGCCATTTGAGAATTGAATCGCCTGCGCTGATGGATTGTTTACTCCAGAAGCGCCGACGCCAAAGGTAAGAGTGCCTGCAATTAATGCCAGAGACAATTGCTTAAGACGCTTCATTGTTGTGACCTCCTAGGGGTGCGAGTGTCTGGTAGATGCGATTCACGAACTTGGAAAGCTTTTCTAAAGGGAGAGCCATTTACGGCAAAGCGATCGCGTATATCATCTTCAACAATTATTCATGAAAATGATAAGCAACAATGCTACCTAAGAAGGATGCTTTATCTTTCTTACCTTTTTTATAGCAAAGAATTTTAAAAGTAGCTCCGCCTTGAACATATAATTTTAAACCTTCATTTAAGATTTGAGCGATCGCTCCTAATAATTCCCTTCAGATTTGTGCAGTTCTCATTCGCCGCTTCTAAGTTTACAGAATGTCAATAACTGCATCAAATCAGCTAAAAATCGGAAAATAATAGATAAAATCAAGCTACAGATTAATTTTTAAAGCGCGGTTGAGCAAAGCTGAGAACAACCGAGTTTTAACCTAACTACAAAAGATTTTGAAAAACTAGGGAGTTTTTCACAGGTTGTCTTTGCCGACTCAGCGCTTTCACCAGCGTGTATACAGGTGTGCGGAGGAACTATGTTTAAGCTATTCCGGGCTTTAGGACTTGGTATAGGCATCTGGGGTGTCGCTTTGCTATTGTGCAATCGTGCCGTTGCTATAGAAGCGATCGCCACAGAAATTGCCAATACCGAACCTAATACCACTTCCTTAGAAACAATTGCCTCATCTACCCCAGAAACCCAGGAGCCACCAGGAGCAAACAGCACCGAGCTTTCACCAATAGATATCAGCATAGATGTCAGTTCAGTTGCCGTTCTATCTGAGCCGACTCCTGCCGATCTCAATCCAAATTTACCGGAAGCGCCAGTTATTGAATCAGTTATTGAAACAGAGTTAAGCGAAAAAGCGACAACAATAGCGCAAACCATCGACGGCTTGGAGCTAACCAGCCTAGATGAGCTAGAAGCTGACTCGATGGAGCAAGTCACTTCCGTCACTCAACTTTCCGATGTGCAGCCGACAGACTGGGCATTCCAGGCGCTGGAATCCCTAGTCGAGCGCTATGGTTGCATTGCAGGTTATCCCGACAGCACCTTTAGAGGCAACCGCGCACTCAGTCGCTATGAATTTGCCGCCGGGTTGAATGCGTGTCTCAATCGAATCAATCAACTCATTCAAACCTCAACTGGCGAACTTGCCAGCCAAGAAGATTTAGCGACATTGCAACGATTGCAAACGGAATTTGCACCAGAACTCGCAACCTTGTTAACTCGCGTCGGTAACTTAGAAGCATCCGTTACTCAGTTAGAAGAACAACGCTTTTCCACGACAACCAGACTCCGGGGAGAAATCCTGTTTGCCGTCAGTGGAGTTGGTGGCGGTGAAATCAACAACCAGGATGGCGATGCGAATGTTGTCCTCAGCAACCGAGTTGAATTGAATTTTGATACCAGTTTCTCTGGTCAAGACTTGTTGAGAACCCGATTAGCTGCTCAAAATACTCCTAACTTTGCAACGGTGACGGGAACTAACTTCGCCAAACTCTCATTCACCGGAAACAACGAGAATGACATTCAAATTGGCGGACTGTTCTATCGGTATCCGGTGACAGAACAAGCGATTGTTTACTTTGGTATTATCGGGATTGGCTTTGGTGATTTTACGCCTACCCTCAATCCCTATATCAACAATTCTCTTCTTGGCACCGTTTCTAACTTTGCCGGGGAATCGCAGCTATTCGGGTTGAATGGAGGCACGGGGTTTGGTTTAGAATATCGCATTAGTCGAGCGGTGCGGCTGTCTTTGGGATATCTCGCATCGAACACCAATCAAGCGGAAACGGGTCTATTTGGGGGTCGTTACGGCGCGATCGCTCAAGTCACTTTATATCCTACAGACAGTCTGAGTGTGGGTTTGACTTATATTCATTCTTATAACATCGTCACTGGCAAAGGCAGTCGTAACGCCGAAGACCCTTTTAATGGTGCGAATCTTTCTACCAATGCTTATGGATTACAAGCCTCTTATCAAGTCTCTCCTAACTTCAACATTTCCGGCTGGACAGGGTTAATTAATGCTCGTGCCGAATCCGATCCACATAAAGGCAGCGATGCCAAAATCTTTACGTGGGCTTTAAGCTTTGCTTTGCCCGATGTCGGTGGACTGGGTAATCTGCTCGGATTCGTGATTGGTCAACCGCCTAAAGCGATTGAAAATGATGTTGTTGGGCGCGAAGATCCCGATACCTCCTTACATTTAGAGGCCTTTTACCGCTATCAAATCACTGATAATATTGCGATTACCCCAGGATTTTTTGTAATTACAAATCCCGAACACAATGCTAACAACGATCTAATTTATGTCGGCACCGTCCGCACCAGTTTTGTGTTTTAAGAAAGTGTTTTAATCCTGTTACCATTCTGAGCATTACCGAAACGCGATCACTTGTTAGCGTAGCGGTGCATAGCACAGGCAAGCTCTGTAGAGTCTTCGCAGATTTAGGGGCATAGCAAAGAGTCAGGGAAACAATCCCCTGGCTCTTTGACCGAGTCAAACAAAAATTTTTTCTGATTGCAAAATGAAGCTTTAGTGTTGCCTAACGCCCAACCGCAAGCGGTTGCCGTCTAAAAACAGCATCCCCCGTCTGCACATCAAACCAGTGGATATTCTGAAGTGGCAATGCCAGTGTTATATCTTCGCCACTCCAGCGCCGATCCGTCGGTAACAAGGTACGAATTGTCGTGGGTTCGCCAGCAGAACCCTCAACCCGTACGCTTACTAAGTTGTTCATCCCCAAGTTTTCTACCAAAAACACCCGACCCCGAACGGTGTTTCTATCTTCAGGTTGTGCAATGCGAACATTTTCCGGACGAATCCCCAACACAATCTGCGGCGGCACGGTTGGAACTTCCGGCAGCGGGATTCTAAAATTACCTAGCATGGCGGAATTTCCCTGGCAAGGCAGCGTTAACAAATTCATCTGGGGACTGCCCACAAACCCAGCTACAAATAGATTTGCCGGATTATTATAAATACGTTCGGGGGGGTCAAGTTGCTGCACATCGCCCTTGTTGAGAACAGCCACTTTGCTAGAAAGCGTCATCGCTTCTGTCTGGTCGTGGGTGACGTAAACAACTGGAACGTGTTGAGATTCAAATAATTGCTTAATTTCAGCCCTGACGTTTTCCCGCAACAGCGCATCCAAGTTACTTAGGGGTTCATCTAATAAAAAGACATGAGGACGGCGTACCAAAGCCCGTGCTAGGGCGACCCGCTGCCGTTGTCCGCCAGACATTTGACCCGGTTTGCGGCTCATTAATTCGTCTAATCCCAATACTCTTGAAGCTTCTGCCACCCGTTGTTTAATTTCTTCCGGGGGTGTTTTTTGCAGTTTGAGACCAGAACCGATATTCTCGTAAACCGTCATGTGAGGATAAAGGGCATAGCTTTGAAATACCATTGCAATGTCGCGATCGCCCGGTCGCAAGTTTGTGACATCTTTATCCCCGATCGAGACCCGACCGCGAGTGGGTTCTTCCAAACCTGCAATCAACCGCAGAATGGTAGATTTACCGCATCCAGAAGGTCCAAGTAACGTGAGAAACTCACCATCTTCTACGCTCAAGCTAACGTCTTTGACCGGGATGACTTTCGGATTATAGGTTTTATTTAAGTTTCGGAGTTCGAGTCTAGCCATGATTTTAAACAGGTTGAAGGTTGAAAGTTGCAGAAAGTTGAAGGTTGAAAGTTTTTTTACCTCGGTTTCTGGCTCAGTCTGAGAAAAGGGATGATTTTTAAGGTTGAGTGATTCATTCATCACTCAAAACTCAAAATTCATCCCTTTATCCTTTAACAGCACCCGCTGTTAAACCTTGGACAATCTTGCGCTGGAAGAACAACACCAGTAAAACTAGGGGCAAAGTTCCCAAGACCGTTGCCGCAGCAATTGGCCCGTATGGAATTTCAAATAGGGACGCACCGCCTAATTGAGCAGCCCCAACCGGAATCGTCTTCATATCTTCACGAGTAATAAAGGTGAGGGCGAAGATAAACTCGTTCCAAGCAAAAATAAAGGTGAGAATTCCAGTTGTTACCAAAGCTGGAACCGTCATCGGCAGTAAGATTTGCGTCAGCATTTGGAACGTATTATAACCATCGACTTTAGCAGCATCTTCCAAATCTTTTGGCAATTGCTCGAAAAAGCTTCGCAGCACTAAAATCGTCAACGGTAAATTGATGGCGGTATAAGGAATTATCAGCGCCAAATAGTTGTTACCCAAGCGAAATGCCTGGACAATTTCTAACAGTCCCAAGAACAACAAAATTCCAGGGAATAAAGTAATGATTAAGACACCAGCAAGGATAACTTTGCCGCCCCGAAGATGCAATCGTGCCAGAGCGTAAGCCGCGGGTGCCCCAATGGCTAAAGCTAGAGCAGTGGAAGTAATCGAGACGAAGGCACTATTTAAGATGTAGCGCCAAAACGGACGACGAACGAATAACTCAATGTAGTGAGCAAGGGTGTATCGAGTGGGAAAATAGACCGTGGGAACGGCGGCAATATCCTCATTGACTTTGAATGAAGTCAGCAGTTGCCATAAAACTGGCGCTAGGCAGAAGATTACTACCAGGGCAACTGCCAGGGGCATTAAGATTTTTTTCCAGGAAAACTTTTTCCCCTTGGTTGGGGTTGGAGCGGTTGGGCGTTCTTGGGGAATGACAGTCATAACTTAAGCGGCTCCTGAAGTTTTGGCACGAGAGCGACTGAGCAAGAAACTAGCGATCGCTACTGCTACAATCAGCAACGTAAAGGTCACTACCACCAGCGCCGCACCATAACCAAAGTCTAAGTAGCGCATCACGGTGGAGTAGATGTACAGCGAGACCACTTCCGTCGAACCTCCAGGCCCGCCACCTGTCATCACCGCAATCAAGTCGAAAATCCCGAAAGATTGGGCAAATCGAAATAGCAGTGCAATTAAGATTTGCGGCATCAGCAACGGTAGCGTAATTCTAGTGAAGTTTTGCCAAGGGGTTGCTCCATCAATCGAATGGGCTTCGTAGAGGTCAGGCGAAATCGACTGCAACCCAGCTAAGAGCAGAATGCTGATAAACGGCGTGGTTTTCCAAACATCGGCAAAGATCACCGCCATCAATGCCAGCGTTGGATCTCCCAGCCAGTTAATCCCACCTTCTATGAGACCGACTCGTCTGAGAATGTCGTTGACAACGCCAAACTGGTCGTTAAAAATCCAACCCCAGGCAAGACCGATCAGAGCAGTCGGTAATGCCCACGGTAAGATAGCTGTCGTTCGCACCAAGCTTCTTCCCCGAAATTTCTGAGTCAGAACCAGAGCGATTCCCAGCCCTAGTAATAGCTCGATAATGACGGCTGAGGTAGTGAAGACTGTTGTTGTCCAGAAACTCTGCCAGAAACGACCATCCCCCGCCATCCGCCCGTAATTATCCAGACCCACGAAGACAGGTTGCAACTCGGTTCCTAGGTTCTTCGTAAACAAACTCAACCAGAATGCCCGGACAATCGGGTAGCCATAGACCAATAACAGGACAAGCAAGGCAGGCAGTAGTAAGATCCAGCCCGTGCGTTGTTCCCGACCTCGGATTGTATTCAGGTTCATCATGAAGTCAAAGGTAAAAATTCAAAAGACTAACTCTTAAACAAGTAAAAAGTCCAAGGTGAAAAGGCAAAAGAAACCGCAAATGATGCAATTGTTTTGATTGACTTTTGCCTTTTACAGGGTTGCCTGGTTATGCCGACGGTTTCGCTTGACCCGCGTTGAGGAGTCGGCGCGTTTCATTGGCGGCAGATTGCATTGCTTTTTCCGGACTCGTTCGGTTGGTGAGTGCGGCACTGAGGTAGCGTTGCAAAATATCAGAGGCTTGGGCATATTGTGCAATCGGCGGACGTAAGACGGCTTTTTGCACCACCTCTAAAATCTGCGGGTAGTGGGGGTATTTAGTGACAATCTGTGGGTCTGTAAATAATGCCCGTCGGCTGGGCAGATAGCCCTCTTTCAATATGAATTGCCGCTGTGTTTCTTCACTGGTAAAGTATTGAATCGCTTTCCAGGCTTCCTCTGGATGTCGAGAGGATTTAGAAATTCCAAAACCCCAGCCGCCTAGGCAAGCCGCCCCACTTTGACCGGCGGCGTGAACCATCGGTTTAATCCCGATTTTTCCCTTGATGGGCGAAGTCTCTTCATTCGCTAAGGGCCAGACATAAGGCCAACTTCTTAAAAACGCTGCCTGACCGTTTTGGAAGAAGCGTCGGGTATCTTCTTCGTGATAGGTTGTCACCCCAGGCGGAGCAACACCCTCCTGAACGGTGCCGCGCAAAAACTCGATGGCTCTTAAGGCTTCCGGTCGATCTAACCCAACTTCTAACGTGTCGGGATTCACCCAGAAGCCACCAGCGCCTTCGAGAACCTCCATAAACATTGCCACCGCTCCTTCGTATTGGCGACCTTGCCAGAGGTAGCCCCATGTTACCTTTCCTGCCTTCTGCAAGGTTTTGGAAGCTGCCATCAAATCTTGAAAAGTTTCTGGCGGCTGCAATCCGGCTTCTGCTAGCAAGTCTTTCCGGTAGTAGAGCATCCCCGCATCAGAACGAATTGGCAGTCGGTACAGCTTGCCTTCGTAACGTCCCCCTTCGACATCATTGGGTGAAAATGCTGCCAATTCGTCTTGGGAAATCCGGTTGCTGAGGTCTAGCAGCCAACCCGCCGCCGCAAATTTTGGCGTCCAGATGATATCCATGACCACCAGGTCATAAGGAGATTCTCCCAAGATGAAAGCAGAGGTATAGAGGTCTTCAACCAAGTTTGTAGCGTTAGGACCTTCAACGATGTTGATGCGAATGCCTGGATTCTCTGCCTCGAAGTCTTTGATCATCCGCTGCAAGGGTGGGGCATCTGGGGCAGGCAGCAACAGGTTGAGCGTGACTGGCTGCTGAGCCATCACGAACCAGCTAAACAATACGATGCCCAAGAAAAGAAGAATAGATATCCCAAAGCGACGCAAAGAGCGGAGGTTTGGTAGGAATTTTCGCAGTTTGTTTACCGATTGGCGATATAACATTGTTGCTTTATCAAGCAAAGGTTTAATAGTTGATTGGGAAACAAATAAAGACAATTAAATTTTCTCAACCGGCTTATTTGATGGCTAGCTTACTCACTTTGCTTAAAATTGCTTAATACTCTGATAAGAAGCCCGAAAAAAAGCTCGTGCTACAGATAAAGTTTCAGCTTGTCATCAATGCAGATGATTCCTTTGAAAAAGGCAAAGTTTGCAGAAGCGTTCCTAGGCTGAACTGAGATCGTCTCTGGTTCTGCTAGGAGTACAAACTGTTTATTTCTGATAGATAAAAATGCTTTGATATCAGTAAATTAATTTCTTATTAATGAGAGATCAACCTTCCAAAGAGATAGCAAGCTATAAACAAAAAACTTTCCTGGGGGGTTTGAGTTGCAGACCTAAAAGTGGTAAAATCCTCGTTAATATAAGATTAAGTTTTATTAAATTTAAAAAAAGTTTGATTAACCTTGGAAGGGTTAAGACTCGCGATCGCTACGAAAAACTCTAAGGTTAAGACTAGCGATCGCTGCGAAAAACTACCCAATTGTACAAACCACAATTTCTATTGATATTCATCTATTAGAATTAGCAGTTATCGATTTGAAGTGCTTGCCGCCAGCTTTGCAACCACATTCGCCAATTCATCTGGCTCAACTGGCTTCGCCAAATGCATCTGAAAGCCTGCCGAGAGAGCCTGCGTGCGGTCTTCTTCCCTCGCATAGGCAGTCAGCGCGATCGCCGGAGTCTCTCCTCCTTGGCTGGCATCCAGTTTCCGCACTTTCCCAAGCAAAGAATAGCCATCCTCGTCGGGCATCCCAATGTCACTCACCAGAACATCCGGTCTGACTTGAGGGATTCGCTCAAATGCTTCTTGTGCCGATGCCGCTGCGATCGCTTCAGCGCCATATTGTTCCAGCATGAAGGTCAGAAATTCCCGCGTGTCAGTATCATCGTCCACAACCAGTACTCGCACGCCATCGAGTAAAGCGCTGCCGACGGAGGATTCAGAACCCAATAAAACATCTTCTTCCATTGTTAGTTTTTTCGCCTCACTCTTGATAAGTGGCAATATTACTGTGAAAGTTGCTCCCTGTCCTTCGCCCGGACTTTCTGCGTAGACAGTCCCACCGTGCAGTTCTACTAAATGATGCACGATTGCCAAACCGAGTCCCAGTCCACCGTGCTTCCGAGTCGTTGAGCCATCCGCTTGTCGGAAGTAATCAAAGACATGGGGCAAAAAGTCAGCACGGATGCCCTTCCCGGTGTCGAGGACTTGAATTTGGGCATAGTTGCGATAAGTCCTGAGTCCTTCATTTGTCATGAGTTCGCGTTCGTTGGCGAATGACTTTTGACCGCTGACCATTGACAGTCTTATCTCAACACGACCGCCTTCCGGCGTAAACTTAATCGCGTTTGAGAGCAAATTCCAAACAACTTGTTGTATGCGGCTGGAATCGCCCGAAACCAGCCCGACCGTTGGATCGAGGAAAGACTGAAGCTGAATCGATTTCGCGTCAGCCGCCAGACGCACCGTGTCGATAGCTGCCTCAAGGGTAGAGACTAGGTTGATTGGGGAGATATTTAGACCGACTTTTCCGCGGATGATCCGCGAGACATCCAGCAAATCATCAATGAGCTGTGTCTGCAATTTAGCATTGCGCTCGATGGTTTCAATCGCACGAGCAGTGGTAGCTTGGTCAAACTTTCGGGTGCGGAGTAGTTGCGTCCAACCGAGGATTGGGTTGAGCGGCGATCGCAACTCGTGAGAAAGTATCGCCAAGAACTCATCTTTCATGCGATTCGCTTGCTGAGATTCTTGGTAAAGCTGTGCATTATCAATCGCCGCCGATGCCATCTGAGCCATTTGTACCAGAATGGCTTCATCCTCTTCGGTAAATTCCCCCTCGTATTTGTCGGAAAGCTGAATTAAACCGATATTTTTTCCATTCCGACCGATCAGGGGTACAGCTAGCCAACCCCGCATCGGTGGGTGCTGGTCAGCCGCCTTCCCAAAACCTCGCCAAGCTGGATGTGCTTCTAGTTCGGCTTGCGTCATCCGCATCGGGCGCTTCATGCTACAGACCAGTGCATAGATGCCAGAACCATCGGTTGTTTCACTGTAATCTCGCCACTGCGCGTACTTATCTGACAGAGAGACTGAGTTAATCGCCTGTTCCCAGTTCTCGCCTACCGTGATGCTAGTGACTGACTGATGTGTCCCGATGATTTCGCGGGACTGTGCGGTAATCAGCGATAGCATTTCGTCGAGAGATAGGGTTGAGTTGATGGAAACGGATGCCTCTGCGAGGCGTTGCAAACGGCTGGTATATTGCCGTTGACGGGTCAACATTTGGGCGCGTTCTAATGCGATCGCTACCTGATCGCAAACAACCTTCATCAATTCAATTTCATCCGTCTCGAAACGGATGCGGTTGCGGGTGCCAAAAGAAAGGGTTCCCATGAGCTGACCGTGGGCGAGTAACGGGTGACAAGCATAAGCTGTAATCCCTAGCGATCGCGCCATTTCTATTTTCGGGTCTGTCGATTGCTGAATGTTCTCTGCGACGAAGTGGTGACGCTCTAAAGCGACACGTCCACACACAGTTTCACCCAAATCCAACCACTCTCTTTCTTGGGAAACTTGCTCGGAAACTCCACCACAACAGTTTAAATGCAGAAGTTGTTTTTCCCGATCGACCAAGTAGTTGAAATAAACTTCAAGTCCTAGATGAGAAGAAAGTTCTTGAAATAGGTTATCGATTAGTTCTTGCGGTCGATCGTTCAACAGTAACTTGCTTGCGGTTTCCGATAGAAGCTTGAGCCGCTCATGGCTTTTGTGTAGGTCTTGTTCCGCAGCTTTGCGATCGCTGCGTTCCTGGCTTTCTCGCAAAGCTCGCATGACTGATGGCACCAGTCGCTCTAGCCGTTGCTTCACCACGTAGTCTGTCGCACCGTTTTTCAGAGTCTCAATCGCCAATTCCTCGCCAATCGTCGCCGAGACAAAAATAAATGGCACATCGCAGCAAAGGGAGCGAGCGATTTTCAGCGCTGAGATGCCATCAAACGACGGCAGTGAGTAATCTGAGAGAATCAAGTCAAAAGAGTCTGTTTCTAGTGCTGTAACAAAGTCAGTGCGCGTCTCTACTTGCACCAACTCGCAGTCAATCCCACCATTGCTTAAATTCGCATAGATGAGTTCTGTATCTAGCAGACTGTCTTCGAGTAGGAGGATACGCAGTACTTTCACAGGACTCAAACCTTTTTTTGATTATTCAGCGCAACCGTGGAAATCAACATTACTGCTTAAAGCTGAAAACGAAAGTTTTGATTTTGAGTGATTAGATTTTTTTTTGATTCCAAATTTAAAACTCATAACTTAAAAATTTTTCGTTTATAATCCCTTGTTTTCATGAATAAACTCCATCATGAATGCTTAATTTCTTCTACCTGCTTAGACAGTACAGGCAATGGGTAAAGAACCAGGTGGTGGCTGATTGACGACTGCCCAAAAAAGCCCGATTTCCTTGATGGCGTTCACAAATTCATGAAAATCAACTGGCTTCACAACATAAGCATTCACCCCTAAATCGTAACTCCTAATCAGATCTTGCTCTTCCCGTGAAGAAGTCAGCATGACGATTGGGATTACTTTCATCGTAGGGTCAGACTTCAACTGTGCTAGCACTTCCAGCCCATCCACTTTGGGTAATTTTAGATCTAGCAGTACCACGACCGGATTCCCTTCAATCCGCAGCTTAAAAATCCCCCGTCGATAGAGATAATCTAGCGCTTCCTCCCCGTCGCGCACGACCACCACTTCATTCGCTAGATGGTTTTCCTCTAGCGCTGCGAGTGTTAACTCAACATCGTTGGGACTATCTTCAACTAGCAAAATTCGTTTCAATTCTTTCATTCATCCCCCTGTATCAATTAAAAATTAAAAAATTTATTCTTCTTAATTTTTAATTTTGCATTTTTAATTTTCATGTTTTTCCTGCCAATTTTGGCAATGAGAAGTAGAAAGTTGCTCCACCCTCTACCGCACCCTCTGCCCAGGTTCGACCGCCATGACGATGGATAATTCGCTGGACGTTCGCCAATCCAATGCCAGTCCCCTCGAACTCTTGTTGGCTGTGCAGGCGCTGAAATACGCCAAAAAGTTTGTGTACGTACTGCATATCGAATCCTACGCCATTATCACGAATAAAAAAGACAACCTCAGACTCATTGTCAGTGCTGCCAATTTCTATTTCGGCATGGGTGCGTGTCTGCGTGTACTTAATAGCATTCGCCATCAGATTCTGGAGTACCAGCCGTAACATGGAAGGGTCGCCTTGGACTTCAGGTAAGTTTTCAAGTTGCCAAGTTACCGCCCGGTTATTGATTTCCGGCTCTAGATCGCGTTGGACTTCTCGAACCAGCCGATCCATATTAATCGATGCATAGCGCATCTCAGTGCGCCCCATGCGGGAAAAGGCGAGCAGTTCATCGACGAGAACTCCGGCTTGTTTAGTGGTCTGGGCAATCGTTTTGAGATAACGCAGACTGGTTTCATCGAGGGTTGTTGACCCTAGCCGTTTTAGGAGCAAGTCCACGAAACCGCTAATATGGCGAAGTGGTGCCCGCAAGTCATGGGAAACCGAGTAGGAGAAAGATTCAAGTTCTTTATTAGCAGCTTCTAGTTGAGCAGTCCGTTCTTGGACCCGTTTTTCTAACTTTTCATTGAGTTGTCGAATCGATGCTTCAGCTTCTTTGCGATCGCTAATATCGATACACGAGCCGATATAACCCAGAAAAATGCCCTCTGGCGTAAATCGGGGAATCCCAATATCTAGAAGCCATCGGTACTCCCCATCAAAGCGTCTGAGGCGATATTCCATTTTTAAATCTTGACGAGCATCAAACGCATTTACATAAGTGTCTAAACAAAATTGGAGATCGTCAGGATGAACTCCTTCCATCCAACCGTTGCCCATCTCTTCTTCCGTTGTCCGTCCGGTAAAGTTCAGCCAGGGTTTATTGAAGTAGTAACAGAGCTTGTCTAAACCAGACATCCAAATCAAGACGGGAGCCGTATCTGCCATTAAGCGAAAGCGTTCTTCACTTTCGCTTAAGGCGGCTTCAGCGTGCTTGCGATCGCTAATGTTGCGGAAGTATACCGATAGCCCTCCGGTTTCGGTAGGATAGGCGCGGACGGCAAACCAAGCGTCGAACGGTGGGTAATAATCTTCCAGTTCCAGAGGCACTTGCTCGGCAATTACCCGCCGGTACATCTGATCGAAGCGGGTATTGACAACTTCTGGCAACTCTTCCCAGAAGTTCTTGCCCAGAAGTTCTTCCGAGGAACGACCCAAAGTTCTGGCTCCCTCGCGGTTAACGTAGGTAAAACGCCACTCGCGGTCGAAGGCGAGAAAGCCGTCGGTGATGCTTTCGAGAATATTGGAGACTTGCTCTTTAGCAGTTTCTGCTTCCGCACGGGCGATTTGCTCCAAGGATAAAAGCAAAGCGCGTTCTGCCTCTACTTGTTTGCGATCGCTAATGTCCAGTAAAAAGGCGACACCCTCTTGCTGAGAGTCGTTAAGCAAGGCAATCCCCAGAACGATCGGCACTCGCTTGCCGTCCCGTTGGACGTACTCTTTCTCGTAAATATTGGAAACTCCCGTTGCTAGAACCTCTGCGATCGCTCGCTCATCTACGTGTTGGTACTCTGGGGGCGTTAGGTTTTTCCAACTGATTTTTCCCAATTCGGTAAATTCTTCGCGGGTGTAGCCAACCAAGCGGAGGTAAGCGTCATTGGCTTCAGTGATGAAACCATCCAAATTCCAGAAGGCAACGCCGCTCAGGTTGGAGTCGAAGAGTCTGCGGAAGCGCTCTTCCGAGCGACGCAACGCTTCCTCAGATGCTTTGCGATCGCTGATATCGCTAACTAAGCCGACAAATCCTTCAACTTGCCCAAGACTGTCAAACTGGGGAATGTAAGTGGCACTGATGTAGCGGGTATCACCATCTTTATAGGGGAGTTTGGTTTCGTAAGTAACTTGTTTTCCTGACAAGACTGTCTCAATATACGGACGAGTCGCTTCATAAGCGGCTTCGCCCAGAACCTCCCGAACTTGCTTTCCATTCACTTGCGTGCCAGAATCCCCGAACCATTCTTCATAGGCTTTGTTGTGAAAGCAATAGCGCTGTTCTGAATTGATATAGGCAATCAGGACTGGCAAGGCATTTGTAATCAGGCGGAGTTCATTTTCTTTTTTTTCCAGCGTCTCCTGCGCTTGCTTGCGCTCGGTGATGTCCCGGTAATAAATGCTCAGCCCGTCTTCGGAAGGATAAGCATGGATCTCTAACCAGATGCTTAACGGCTCGTAGAACACCTCGAAATGGACAGCCACCTGCTCGGTAATTGCCCGTCGATATTCTCGCTCAACTTTCGTCCCTACTGACCAAGGCCATTGCTCCCAGTGAGTTTTTCCAACGATTTCCTCCAGCTTTTGCCCGTTGAGCCTCGCTGTTTCATGGTTTACATAGGTGATCCGCCACTGGCGATCCAAAGCGACAAACGCATCAGTGATGCTCTCTAGGACGTTCGTAACGCGACGGGTGGACTCCTGTAGCACCAACTCTGCTTGCTTGCGATCGCTGACATCGGTAATCATGGCAAGCGTGCCGAGGAATTCCCCCATGTCGCTGAAAATTGGACTGGTACATACAATTGCCCAGAGATCCGAGCCGTCTTTGCGGCGGAACTGCAAGTCATATTGAGCGGTGACGTCTGGGTTGGGTTGTAGTATTTTTTGCAGTGCTTCCTGGCGCGACGCTTCATCCACAAAGTCGAAAATGGATCGTTCCAGGATTTCTTCCACCCTGTATCCCAGCATTTGCGCCATTCGCTGGTTGACGTAGTCTGTCCGTCCTTGGGTATCGATTGTCCAGATGCCTTCGTTGGCAGTATCGATGAGGCGACGATAGCGCTTCTCACTTGCTTGTAGCTTCAGCAGACTCGTCTCTAGCCGCTGTTTTGCAGTGTGTAGTTCTGAGTTCAGCGAGCTGATCAGGAACGTCACAAGAATAAATACACCCAGTCGCACTACAAGGCTCGTGCTGGCGACGTTTAAAGAATAGAGCGGCCCTAAGAAGAGGAAATTGGTAACTAAAGCCGATAAAATTGCAGCTAGCAGCCCCGGAACCATGCCACCATACCAGGCACTAATCGACACTGCTGCATAAAAGAAGGGGAAAATGAGCGGTCCCATCAGTGGCTGTAACAGGAGTGTCAGTAGCAGAGCTACCACCACACTCAATACAACCACGCCATAGCTCAAGAGTTGGGAGCGTGTTACTTTCAGCATGAACCTTTCAAGATCGAAATCCAAAGCGCACCTTCATCAAGGCTTTTTTAACCCTAAGGTAGATGACAATTTTTTGGCATTCACCTTATGGATTATTTATTGAGTTGTTAGGTTTCGCAATGATTAGCAGCGATCGCGCTCAAAATCGCAACTCGCCACTTTTTCCCGGTATCTTTGGGTTTTAGTATCTAAATTCACGCGAATCTCGTTCATTCAATGCGATCGCTCTGGAAATTTATTCATAAAATTTAAATTAAACTCAGTTGATAAAAACGACATGAAAACAAAAAAATACTTGGCGCATAGAGTTCGCATCTGAATAAACTTATGCAAACCCTCCGCGAAAGTTAGTCTGCTTTCATCGAACTAATCGGGGATCTGCCCAAGTAATCCGCACCATTAGCCATTCTCTTTTCCGCAATGACCACTGACGACATCGCTGAAGAATATGTCAATTTGATGGCAAAATTAATTGATTTGCCGCTGGCTCCAGAACACCATCCAGGTGTGGTGGAGAATCTGAGTAAAATTGCTGCGATCGCGCAACTCGTCAACGAGTTTCCTCTGCCCGATGAAATCGAAGCCGCACCCGTGTTTCAACCATGAGCCAAGCCTATCCTGACGCTACTCAAATTGCCTATGCCGTGCGGAATTCTGAAGTTTCAGCAAAAGCCGTCGTTGCTGCTACCTTGGCGAGAATTGCCGACCAGAATCAGACGCTGAACTGTTTTACGGCTGTTACGGCTGAGACGGCAATTGCGGACGCCGAAACCATCGATCGCGCGATCGCTCAAGGCGACGATCCGGGTATTTTAGCAGGGGTACCTTTCGCCGTTAAAAATCTCTTCGATATCGCGGGTTTAACCACCCTCGCAGGCGCAAAAATTAACGCCGAAAATCCTCCAGCGATCCAAGACGCCACCGCCGTCGCCAAACTCAAACAAGCAGGTGCCGTCCTAGTCGGGGCGCTGAATATGGATGAGTATGCTTACGGCTTTGTCACTGAAAACAGCCACTACGGTACATCAGCAAACCCCCACGATCTGACTCGCGTTACCGGAGGTTCTTCTGGAGGTTCTGCGGCTGCTGTGGCATCTGGGTTAGTGCCGCTGACGCTGGGTTCGGATACGAACGGCTCGATCCGCGTTCCTGCGGCATTTTGCGGAGTTTTCGGCTTTAAGCCGACTTATGGGCGTTTGTCAAGAGCAGGCGCGGGATTGTTTTCGAGTAGCTTCGATCATATTGGGCCGTTTGCCCGTTCCGTGCGCGACCTAGCTGCCGTTTTTGATGTCTTGCAAGGGGCAGATGCCAGAGATCCGGTTTGTACAACTCGCCCCCCAGAACCGTGCTTGCCGTACCTCAAACGGAGCATTGAGGGGTTGCGAATTGCCGTGGCGGATGTTTATTTTGCCCAAGGTGCAGAACCAGAAGCGTTGGAAGCGGTTGCTAATGTCGCGCGGGCGTTAGGCGTGCAAGAAACTGTCACCATCCCGGAACCCCATCGGGCAAGGGCGGCGGCGTATGTGATTACGGCGAGTGAAGGGTCGAATCTGCATTTAGCTTCCTTGCGATCGCGTCCTCAAGATTTCGATCCGGCAACCCGCGATCGCTTTCTAGCCGGTGCCCTCATTCCAGCAAGCTGGTACATTCAGGCGCAAAGATTTCGGCAATGGTACCGCGATCGCGTTCGGGAAATCTTCAGCGAGGTTGATATCATTCTCGCCCCAACCACTCCCTGCATTGCCCCTCCGATTGGACAAGAAAAAATGGCGATCGCTGGCGAGGAGGTGCTAGTCCGTCCCCACCTAGGACTCTTCACGCAACCCCTATCTTTTATTGGTTTGCCGGTTCTCTCTGTCCCCATTCATCGCCCCGATGCCATGCCTTTAGGAGTGCAAATCATCGCCGCACCTTACAACGAGACGCTGATTCTCCGGGTGGCGGCGGTACTGGAGGCACAGGGGATCATTTCAGTACCGATTGCAAATGGCGATCGCGCTTAACCCGATACATCTCGTTATCGAGATTCAGTTTTTAGAAATCCCATCCCTGATAACGTCGGGGTACGGGGGTTTCTGATCTATCGTTGCCCAAAAGTTAAAGGGTATCCCAAGAAAAAACCTCGGTTGTGTATGCCGAGGTTAATGTCTAGAGAAGAGATATCCGGTTTAGGAAAGTGTTTTAGCCGTGTTGAGCTTTTTCAAACCCCCGATCTTGCTATGGGTGTCAATCGCTCTAACAACCACTCTGTAACACTTCCAGAATTCTTTAATTTTTGAAGTTTCTGCAACAGTAAAGCCATTACACCTTCGTAGGGAGCGGTTTATGTGCGATCGCTTGGATTGGCTGCTACTGCTTTCTTCGGTTTCTTGCCTGCTTTTAGCTCTTGTTTTTCGTCGAAATGCATCTCTAGTGGTTCGCCGACATACACATCAGCCTCCATAAAGAAGCTGTCGGCAGTCATACACTCATCGAGGGTTAGGGTATTCCCTTCTTTATTGGTGTATCGCATGAATGTGTAACCTCGTGTGAACCTATGTAAACTAATATAACATCTTTTTTAATTATCTTGACAGAATTTCAATTTCATAATAAAAATCATGCTTTGGGAGGAGCATCCTGATGCATGCGAATTTAGTCCCACCGCCTCAAGCTTGGGGATATGTGCGTATTCAGTCCGCCTAGTCGCCCTTACATTTTTGCTGTCATGGGGCACACTTCATGGAATTGATTAATTGTGCAAGACACACTAGGTCATTTTCCGGTAAAGATTCAGACACGGGCAGGTATAGCACATGCTGGATCAGCCGTTGTGCATTCTCAGCTCCTTCAGTCGCTGGTTTGTCACCTGACGAAGCGTTATCTATATCTATATCTATATCTATAAAGGTCAAACTGGTATTTCCTTGAGTAGCGTCAAAACCTTGCTCTCTAAGTTTTGCCATCATCGCTGGGGGATTTGAAACCAGTATGGGAACAACCCAAAACGAGTTGTACTCAGTTTGGCTTCCGGGGCAAGGAATTTCGGGTTTGAGAAGAGACAGAAATTTGCGGGCATTTTTTGACCGCCTTTCAAACCATTGGGTATTGCAGGTTCTTAATCTCCGCCTCAAAAGAACCAGCATCCGAGTCGGAGGACGATACCTAATTTTTGTCAGAATATCTCCTTGAGAAAACCCCCGTGTCATTGAGTTGATCGCGGAGTCGAGATTCTTTCCCAAGTATTTAATAAAAACCAGTAGAGGGTAATATATCCAAGGAATGGAAAAAAGCTTTAAGCAAAAATACTTAAGGATACGTTTAAAAAACCAAGGCTCGCTCTTGGAGGGATATTGTTGCTCGATCTCTCTCATTTGTTGAGCAAGCGATCGCTCTCGAATGATAGCGATCGCTCCCCCAAGCGCGGTACAGGACTTGATCGGGCCAAAACTAAATAAACTTACATCTGCGTCCTGATAACCGTGATATTTGTCACCGGCAAAAGCTTGGGCACAATCCTCTACTAAGAAAATCTGGTGTTTCTTGCACAGTTCGCCATAAGGCTCCAGATTGATAATCGAGCCGAATAAATGTGCCACAATCAAAACTTTACTTTTTTCCGAAATCAGAGATTCCAGTAAATTGAGATCGGGTGCAAGCGTATCTAAGGAAATATCAACGGGTATCGGCACTAACCCATGCCGTTTCACCACATCAACCATATCCCGAATATTGACAGCACTCATCAAGACTTCCGACCCAGCAGGAAGGTTTAATGACTGTAGCAGCAGATCGAGAGCTGTTCTAACTGAAAGTGTAACTAGAACCTTGCTACATTCATCAATTTGCTCGTCCCATCTACGCTTAAATCCAGGCTTAGGGAGAATTTTGACGCGCTCGTATTGTGTTTCTAAAAGTTCTCGCCCCAGCCAGTCAAGTTGAATGTCTCGGATGATTTGCTCTCTGTTTGGGAAGTAAAGAAAGGAAAAAAAACTTGCTGCAAGGTCGGCAAAGCTAATATGCAGACGCAATCTAGGATAAACTTTCAACCTTGTTACAGGCGACTTTAAGCTCGACGCTAACGATAAGTTGGTTGTCACATCTTTCACCAGTCGCATTACCCGCCCGGAGCTTAATTCCTGGCTAACAGAATCAAGTCTTCTAAGAGAAGACTGCCTAAGAATTTTAGTTTATTTCAATGGACTTGAGCGATGAGCCTTGAACTTGAGTTTAAGGCGGACTTGGGGCTACACAAAGAGCGCACTCCAAGCACTTCAATTACTTTCCCAAACAATCCTGCTACTTGGTCGCGACACCGGCGATTTGAGGGCTAACAATGGGGAAATCGATCTCAAACTTTTCGTAATTGAGGCGGTCAAAACCAGCGTTTTCCAATGCTACCCAAGTTTCTCGATCTGGGTTGCAACCATCGGCAAGAAATTTCCACACTGGACGCACTCCCTCCTGTAACCGTCGCAAGAAAGTACCTTGGGGTGCGGCGACGTGTTCGATAAACAAGAAGCGTCCGCCGGGTTTGAGAACTCGCAAGATTTCATGGAAAGTTGCCGTTAAATCCGGCACCGAACACAAGACAAGGGTACTAACAACCGCATCGATACTGTTATCTTCAGCTTCCAGTCGTTGGGCGCTAATACTGCGGATATCGGGATTGTTTAAGCCATTTCGTTCGGCTTCTTTTCGCAGATAAGGATGCATATACGGGTTCGGCTCGATGCCAATCCAGCGAATGTCTTTGGGATAATAAGGGAAGTTAGCACCCGTTCCGGGGCCAATTTCCAACACGTCGCCGTGCAAGTCAGAAAATAGATCGCGCTTGCGATCGCTTACCAGTTTTTCATATCCAGCGTTGCCTTTGGATAGCAACCACGCAAATAAGCGCTTATTCCAGCAACAGGGACAGCTTTGCATTTGTAACTCCATAGAAATTTCTTATTATCTACTAGCTGCTGACCGAGTGCTGAGTGGCTGTGCTGGGCGGCTATAAAAATACCCTAGGGGCATGGCAATACCATATCCCTAGGGAACACGAACTTTATACGTTATTTAAGCCCGATTCCTTATTCAATCGTCAACTTAAATGTGTATCTGGAATTGGTCAGCTTATAAGGCTGTGCAACCACAACCCGATAATCGCCTGTTGACGTTGCCTGGAAATAAATATTTTGTGGGTGTTCCATCACTTCTCCGTTAGGCCAAACGAAGGTGAAGCCAGACAGTCCTTCGTCGTTGTTATCGGCACCTACGCGATCGCCTTCCCAGGTTATTTCTGTAATAATTGTTTGACCTTTCCGTGCCCTGAAAGTATAGATGTCTTTTTTGCCTAGGGGCACCGCTCCCTTAATCGTAGTAGAGCTTCTCCCCCGTGCAAACTGTACGCGCCGATTGACGCCGGTTTGGGGTTGGGCGGCAATTTGGAGGGTAGTATTGCCTACGTTAGTCTTAGAAACATGAATACCGGAAGCGTTGTTAGTGAGTGCTGTCGCCCATGCTTGGGAGTTCAACAATAGAAATGCGCCTGCACCGAGTAGCGCCAGCGTTGAAACATATTTGTAATTAAATTTACGAAGACCGAATGCCATGTGTTAACCTTCCTTTGAACTGAAGACGAGTTGTCGGCATCTGCACTTAGCACCCTTCAACTGCCTGCTTTTTGGTTCTTCAAATCGACGAAAAGCATTTCCAGAAATCGGGCAAAACCAAGGCTTGTTAGGGTTACAGAGCTTTACAGAGCGTGTGTGCGCGGGGAAGGAAAATCGTCATTAGACGCAGGAATGACCAATGGCAATGATGAAAACTTACGACTGGATTGTTGTCGGCGGCGGCATTACAGGCGCGGCGCTGGCTTACGAACTGGCAATCAAAGGCTTTTCGGTTCTTTTGTTAGAGCAACACGCCTCACTGCAAGGTGCCACTCGCTATAGTTATGGTGGAATTGCCTACTGGTCAGGGACGACTGAGTTGACGCGACAGTTATGTGCTGAGGGGATTGAGCGTCACCGGATCTTATCTGAGGAATTAGATACCGATACTCAGTTCCGCGAATTGGATTTAATTTTGACGATTGGTACTGATGACGATCCGGAGAAAGTTGCTGCCAACTACGCTGATTTTGCCATTCCGCCTCGGTTACTCAGCGTTTCAGAAGCTTGCGAGATGGAACCGCTACTAAATCCAGATGCGATCGCTGCTGCTTTAACGGTTCGTCACGGTCACATTGAACCCGAAAAACTAACTCAAGGCTACACTCAAGCTTTTCGCCGCGCTGGGGGTGAGGTGCAAATCGATCGGGTGGTGGAACTACTCGGCACAGGCTCAAAGATTCAGGGAGTCAAAACCCCAACGGCAACCTACCACGCTGCCAAAACGGTTATTTGTGCCGGTGCAATGAGTCGGACGCTACTCAAAGCTGCGGGTATTCCCATCCGCTTGTATTTCACCCATACCGAACTCATCGAAACGCCACCCGTTGATGTACAGTTGCAGACAACGGTGATGCCAGCAGAGATCAAACGCTTTCAACTAGAAGCCCAAGCAACTATCCCTGAATACGATCGCTTATGGGATGAACCCGATTATGAGCCTGTTCCACCGATTCTAGATGCGGGTGCGATTCAGTTCAAAGATGGCAGTTTACGCATCGGTCAAATTAGCCGCGCGATCGCGAACCCCGACGCTAAAATTGATGCGGCTCAAAGTGAAGCGAACCTTCGTGCTGCGGTGGGGAAAATCTTACCTGCACTAGAAAATCTACCCGGAAAGTGGCATCACTGCTTGGTTGCGTTTAGTAGCGATCGCCTTCCCTTAGTCGGCGCACTCAATAACGTGGACGGTGCTTATCTCTTCTCCGGATTCTCAAATCCCTTGGTATTCGTGCCATCCTTAGCCAAGCATTTTGCAAGTTGGGCAGCAGGTCAAGAAGACGAGGTTCTCACCCAATTATCGCCGCTACAGTTGTAGCGATACAATCCCTATTAGTCTGCGTAGGCAGGCTTTGTTTGTATAGCCGCGACTTCAATCGTCAGGCGTTTTTACTATGACAACCACGAGTTTATTGATTTTTGCGATCGCTGGACTGTTTGCCGGAATTCTCGCGGGATTTTTAGGCATTGGCGGCGGTACGGTTCTTGTCCCCTTATTAGTCGCTTTAAAATACACCCCTGTGCAAGCCGTTGGCACCAGTAGCCTAGCGATTTTAATCACAGCAATTTCTGGCAGCGCCCAAAATTGGCGGATGGGGTTATTCAGCTTCAAAAGAGTGATTGCTATTGGATTTCCGGCTGTAGTCACCGCACAAATTGGTGCTTATTTAGCAACCCAATTTCGTCCCTATTTACTGCTAACAGCTTTCGGCTTATTGCTACTTTTAAATATTTACTTAGTTGAACTACGCAAGCAGTTGACAATCAAAAAGAAGCAGGAAGAAGAACTACAAATTCAAGGCAGCCACGAATCTACTATTCATAGAAATTCAAACATCTTCTTCAATCCAAATTTTGCCAGAATTGCCACTGGTAGTGCTGCTGGGATACTAGCAGGTTTATTTGGTGTTGGTGGCGGTGTAATTATGGTGCCGCTGCAAATTTTACTTTTAGGCGAAACTATCAAAGTTGCCATTCAAACCAGTTTAGGTGTCATCGTGATTACAGCTATATCAGCGACTATAGGACACGCTTTCAGAGGCAATGTTTTGTTAGTTGAAGGACTGCTTTTAGGATGTGGTGGCTTCTTGGGGGCGCAAATAAGCACGCGCTTTCTACCCAAATTGCCCGATGAAGTCGTCAGCTTAGCCTTTCGCACCTTGCTAGGAATTTTATCAATTTATGTTTTTTGGCAAGCATGGCAAAACTATAACAATTTTAATAATTAAACTTACCAAAGAACCTCTTTTTAGATAAGTTTAAACTTTAGCCCACGATAAAGTGACTTTCTAGATTTATTGAATTCATTTGTATTAATTTATAGATAACAATCCAATTTTACTTATCAGATACCAGCGGTTCAGATACCCGACTTCTCGCAGAAGTCGGGTATCTTGCCTTCACTGATGACTCGTAACTAATAACTAAGCAGACAAACCGTTTCTTTCTCTCAAACCTTTAGCAGGCGACAAGCGCATCTGAACGATTCAGAACTGTTAAATCTTCCTCATCCAACTCGACGGGGACGCCGCTGCGAATTAGTTCCACAAAATCCTCGTTGGGAACCATAAAGCACAGCGTATACAAGCGATCGCAACCTGTATTTTCAATTTTATGAATCCCCGTCGGCGGTACTAATAAGCTGTCTCCAGGGCGAATCGGGACGGTTTTGCCGTCGCAAGTTGCCAGTCCTTGCCCCTTGAGGACAAAAAACATCTCCACCGCCATTTGGTGACGATTGGGAGGAGTTTTCCCACCAACATCAAAAATTTCTACACAAAAAGTTAATGAAACGTTAGCGCTTGCCGGATCGAAGACAATCGCTAACCGATTACTATCCTCAGGACTGATGCGAAAGGCTTGATAGTCTCTGGGAGACTTGACGATCGGAATCATGCAACGGGACGAGTCCATCGGGCATTTCTCCTCTAAAAGAGAGCAATATGGCTAATGGCTAATTGTTCGTTACCATTGGCGATTAGCATTAGCGGTTAGCCAACTGAATTGCTTCTACGATAGCTTGAGAATCTGCCACGAAACCAAAACACTGTTTTACGTTATAAAGGGTGGCTTGCCAGCAATACTCTGGGGATGTGGTAGCAGTACCATCCTTCACCAAAATGCAGTCATAGCCAAGGAAATTAGCATCTTGCAGCGTTGCCATCACGCATTGATCCGCATTAACTCCGGCAAAAAACAAAGTCGTTTTTCCCAGGTTCCGCAAGATGCTGTCGAGAGGTGTATCCCAAAAACCGCTCATCCGGTACTTATCGACGCGAATATCTTCCGGTTTTGGTTCCAATTCATCCACCACCGCCGCCGCCCAACTGCCCACCATCAGCACTGGCGCACCATTCGCGGGTAGCGGATCTCCTAAACCCACTCCATCGCCGGTGGGATTATAAACATGGCGTACACTAGCGCTGATATTCAGTAAGTCAGGACGATTTCCCCAATTAACCCAAATAACTGGAACGTTTACTGTTCGCAATTCTGGTAGCAGCGTTTTGAGAGGATTGATAGGAGTTCGGGCGGGTGTCACGTCTACGCCAATGTGGGCTAGCCAGCCATCTGGATGACAGAAATCATTCTGCATATCAATCACCAAAATCGCAGCTTTTGCCAAATCTAGGCGTAGCGTCTTGGTTTCTGTGGCTAGGGTGACAAGTTGCGGTTTTAAAGGGGGGCGCGTAATATCAGCAATTTCCGCATCAACTGCCCAAGCATTCGGGGGCATACCCAAGGTACGGAGGGGTCGATTCATAGGGAGAGTGCTAGGGGGCAATCTTGAGGAATACTACTTTTTCTGCCCAGGACTCTTAAATTTTTCTATTTCTTAACTTCAAGTTTGAAGCATATTCCCAAACCTAACCCCAGCGCCTTCCCTACAAGGGAAGGGGAGCCATTTTCAAAGCCCCTCTCCTATACGGAGAAGGGTTTGGGGAGAGGTCTGCCGACTTGTATGTACAACACGGTAGCGCCGTTCACGGGGAGGATTGGGATGAGGTTTCGGAACAAGAATGAAACAATCTTGTTGCTTACACCACCATCGGTAACTCTTGAAAGCTACTTTTTAGTAAAGTTTTATCTTCCTCGGCGCGGAGGAGTCCCATTACCCGATCCTTATAATCCTGAAACAGAGGATTGCACTTAATGTCATAAGTGCGATCGCTCGGCAGTTTTATACTCAATTCTTCTTTAACCGTACCTGGACGCGAACTCAGCACATAGATGCGTTGAGAGAGAAACACTGCTTCCTCAACATCGTGAGTAATCATAAATATTGTTGTCCGCGTGCGTTGCCAGACTTCTAGTAAAAATTGCTGCATCGCTTCTTTCGTCTGCACATCCAACGCCCCAAACGGTTCATCCATCAGTAAAATTTTCGGTTGCGAGGCTAAAGCACGCGCGATCGCTACCCGTTGCTTCATCCCGCCTGAGAGTTCCTTTGGAAGTGACTTGGCAAACCCAGACAACCCCACCACCTCCAGATAATAAGCCACCCGTCGTCGTCGTTCTATCGAGGAGACACCTTGCAGCTTTAAACCAAATCCCACGTTCTCTGCAACCGTCATCCACGGATACAGCGTATAGCTCTGAAACACCATTCCCCGGTCAGGGCCAGGTCCCGTCACGCGCACCCCATCGACCAAAACTTCCCCCGCCGTCGGAGTATCCAATCCAGCAATCAACCGCAGCAATGTTGACTTACCAGAACCCGAAGCACCTACCGCACAGATACATTCTGCCTCTTCAATCTGCAAATTGATATCTTTGAGAGCAACGAGCGAACCGCGTCGAATTGGAAATTGTTTATGGAGTTGAGAAACTTGCAAATGCATAATGAGTGATAATTTTAAGTTTTTAGATTGAGTTGCCCACTCTAATCGTCATTGGTCACTAGCACCGAACGAATCCTTCAAAACCAATGACTGCTTACTTCTTTTCTTAATCATTAGCCCACTTACAAGACACGCGCAGTAACAATCGAAACAAAAGGTCGATCGTCAAACCAATCAAGCCAATTACAATCAGTCCCGCAAAAATTTCATCGGTCTTGAGAAATCTTTGGGCGACACTAATACGGCGACCCAAGCCTTCTGTCGCTGCCACCAACTCGGACACGATGACTAAGTTCCAAGAAGCTGCCATATTGACGCGACCCGCATCGATAATACTCGGAAGAATAAAGGGAAAAATTACTTGCAATAAAACTTGCTTTCGCTGACCGCCCAAGGTGTAGGAAGTTTCCAATAGCTCTTTCGGTACAAACTTCACCGCATCCATCACCATGAGCGTGTTAAAAAATAGCGTTCCGATAAAAATCAGCAGAATTTTTGGTTCTTCTCCCAGACCAAAATACAAAATTAGTAAGGGAATAAAAGCCGGTGCTGGCATATAACGCACAATGCCAATAATCGGTTCCATCAGCGCTCGAATGCTGGAAAAAGTTCCCATCAGTATCCCTAAGGGAATTGCAATCAGCGCCGCCAGAGAAAAGCCACTCAGAACGCGAAACAGGCTATAGGCAATATCTTTTTGCAAATCGCCAGTTGCTAAAAGCCTCTGAAAAGCGCCCCAAACTTGAGCGGGAGTCGGCAAAAATAAAGGTGCGACTATCCCAGCATTGGAGACTATCCACCAAAGAGCAAGCGGGATGCAAATTGACAGAACCATTAAAGTCCATGCCAATTTTTTAGGAATCTCCTCACCAATGCGCCAGAAGACGCTAGGCGATAACATTTTACGAGGACGAGCGGAATTATTTTCCGGCAAATCTTCAGCGTAGCGGTTCATGATTTTTGCTTTGCCGCGTAGGCTTTGATAAACTGATCGTCAAATATTTGGGTGAGATTCGGAGCCTGTTTAGCTAACTTAGCCTCAACTAAAAATTTGCTAATTTCTTGAGCGGCGTAACCCAAAGAGGTCATGTCATTACCGGGACTAAATGCTTTCAAATTATCTTCAATGGTAAAGATTTTAGTCCCGGCTTCATATTTCTTGTATTCATCAACCGTGACCCCAGCCCGTTTTGCCATTGTGGCGTAAGCTTTGTCAGGATTGGTGCGGATAAACGCCAACGTGTCGAACCAAGTATTGACCAAAGCTTGCACGTCTTGAGGACGTTCGGTAATCAGTTTTCGACTGACCGTTAAATGATCGGGAATTGCTCCCGGAAAGTCTTTAGAACTGAATAATTCTTTACTTCCAGCACGTTCTAGCGCCTTGCTGGTAAACGGTGCAAAAACTCCAACTGCATCCACTTGACCCGCAACAAAAGCAGCTGAGGCTGCGCCGGTTTCTAAAGGCTGAAAAGTAATATCAGCCTGGGTTAAACCCGCTTTTTTCAGTCCGAGAAGTAGCAAAAAATGATCGACGGTTCCTTCTTCAGCAGCGATTTTTTTCCCTTTGAGGTCGGCAATACTATTGATACCTTCCCGAACAATAATTTTATCGTTGCCTGTCGAATTGTCATTAACTAATACAATCACTTGATCGGAACCAGCAGCCACTGAGCTGATCGTGTCATTCAAGGTTTGGGTATTCGCGCTGAGCTGACCAGCATTGAGGGCGTTAATGGAATCTAAATAGCCATCAAACCACTTCAAATTCACATTAACTTTGTTCGCGTCAAACAGCTTTTCTTCTTGAGCCACCTGCCAGGGCAACCACCCAGGCCAAACACTGAAACCCATTTGAATTGTTTCAGTTTTTGAGGATGTAGCGGTTTGCTGGGGGTTAGCACAACTAACAGTAATGACGAGGCTGAGCAAAAAGACTGAGAATAGAGAAAGTAACTGGCGGGTCTTCATTGAGTCTCACTCTTTACTAGCAGGCTCATTAGGCGGGTAGCATTTCTGTTGCCGCAGCAGATGAACGTTGATTTAAAACTTGCGACTTTACCCAATCAAACCAATTTTCTAATCCCTCACCCGTCTTGGCAGAAACCGCAATAATTGTGACATGAGGGTTCATCTGACGAACGTTGGCGGCAATCCGATTAATATCAATATCGAGATAAGGAGCTAAATCGATCTTGGTAATTAGCAAACAATCCGCTTCTTGAAACATCACCGGATATTTGAGCGGCTTATCTTCCCCTTCAGTCACGCTCAACAAAGCAACTTTAACGTGTTCTCCCACTTCAAACTCAGCAGGACAAACTAAATTACCGACATTTTCAACTAGCACTAAATCAAAATCCGAAGGATTATATTGGTGTTCTAGTTGATGAATTCCTCCAGCTACCATCTTGGAATCCAAGTGGCAGGAACGCCCCGTATTAATTGCAATTACAGGGACTCCAGATTGACGCAAACGGTCGGCATCCAACTCCGTCGTCATATCTCCTTCAATGACGGCGATTTTCAACTCATCCGTCAAAACAGCAAGCGATCGCTCTAACAGTGCCGTTTTACCCGCCCCAGGACTACTCATAATATTGAAACAAGTAATCCCCCACTCATCAAAATGCGCTCGGTTATGATCGGCTCCTTTCTGATTAGCATGGAGCAAGTTAATTCCTAATGCAGCGTCAAATGTTTGATGCATAAGCGTTTTTGTTTGCCTCGTCAAAACTATACTCAATCCGGTCAATTTTCAGTTCTCTCCCTGAGCGAATATCCTCCATTGGTGAGTGACACTCAGGGCAGCCGTACTGCAATCCAACTTGTGGTGCATATTCTTGTTGGCAGCGGTGACAAAAGGCAATCAGCGGTGTTTCCTGAATCACCAGTTCTACCCCTTCCAAAAAGGTGTTAGCAGTCTGTACCTCAAAGGCAAATTGCAGACTGACAGGTTCCACACAAGTGAACTTACCAACAATTAAGTGAATCTGCGTAATCTGGGGGCGCTCGGTTTGGGATTCCCACCAGTCTTTTACTGTGAAAATGAGCGCCTTTGTCATGTCAGTTTCGTGCAAGGCTTAACTCCACTCCGCAACTAATTCTGGTTGGGCGTAGGGGTGAATGTATGCGGCTTTTTCTTTTCGGGGTAACTGTCCTGATAGCACCAGATGCGCCATCGTGTCGCAAATCACTCGAGTTGCCATCAAAGATGTCATGTCGCTGATGTCGTAAGGGGGCGACACTTCCACCACCTCAAGTCCACAAACGGGTGCTTTCTGAACAATTTTGCCCAGCATATAAAGAGCCTCGCGGGGCAATAATCCGCCCGGTTCAGGCCAACCCGTTCCTGGGACAAAACCGGCATCAATGCAGTCAATATCAAAGCTGATATAAACGCAGTCGGTTCCGTCTAAAGCCCTTTCTAGAGCGAAGTTTACTGCTGCATCCAAACCCATTTCTGTGATGTCTGTAACCGTCAGAATATTTGTGGCTCGTTCTCGACAGACTTTTACACCTTGACGCGGCACTTGCCAGCCGCCGATTCCTAATTGCACGAGGTTTTTTGGATTGGCATTTTTGATGTTTGTGGCATGGAACCAAGGGCAGGTGTGCATGCGCTCATCAAGGTCTGTTTCCTGGGTATCGACGTGGCGATCGAAGTGAATAATCCCCAGTTTTTTATCCCCTAAATGGCGGCAAACTCCCCGCACTGTGGGATAGCCAATTGAATGATCGCCTCCCAAAATTATTGGGAAAGCACCGGAACTAAAGATGTGAGCAATTCCTTTAGAAATTTGGTCAAATGACTTTTCGTTATTTCCCGGAATTGTGAAAATATCTCCAACATCACACAGAGTTATTTGCTCTCGCAAATCAACCCCTAGTTCAAAGTTATAGGGGGTATACAAAGCTGAAATTCGCCGAATTCCTTGGGGACCGAACCGGGTTCCAGGCCGGTAGGTGGTGCCAGAATCGTGCGGTACGCCTACAATTGCAACATCGTATTCACCGACTTTTCGCACATCTTCTATATAAGGTGCTTTCAGGAAGGTGTTAATGCCTGCGTAGTGGGGAAGTTCGCCGCGAGAGAAGGTAGAAATAGAGCGATCGCGTATACTTTCTGCTGCCTCTAATCCAAACTCTAACCCTTTTGCCACCTCTTGTTGCCAGCCTGTCATTGGCAGATAGGTTTCTTTCTCTAAGGCGCGACTCGCTTCAGTAGACGGCGGCTGAAAATCCGAATTCGAGTTTTGAGAATTCATGTCAGTCATGTTTGGAAAAATGGGATGTTTCGTCAGTCTAAAAGCTCTATTTTTTCTCCCAAGTCAAAGAAGACTTGCAAAAACAATAGCCCGGGTAAGCCATAACAGATAAGCTTCTGCTATGTACCTCCCGGGCTTTTCTCCCGCCGTGTAACCAGTCCGTGTTTCAATTTCTAAAAACACTCCATGACTGATTCGCTTCTCTCGGACCAGCCGTTTAAATCTTTAGACGTAAACCGGAACCCTAGAAGCTATTAATTTTTTTTACCCGATAGCTATCAATATTTGTTGGATGAACTTTGAAAGCTTAAATGTATAGATATCAATAAATTTTAAGGGAGAATGTAATCAAAGTTACAATTTGGCGGATTCCCCCCTGGGGGGAATCCAGAGTCAAGCGATCGCTACCTAGACTCTTGCTTCCCATCCTACAGCCGGGATTGCGCTACTAAGAAGGCTTAAATCGCACTGGACGCCACAGCCAAACCTGGATGAAAACGACTCCAGGTTTGGCGCATCATCAGCGCCCAAGTTTTAGGACAATTTGTAGCTGCGCTTACCCCTGAGAGCGATTTCCCTACACTGGATCGCCCTACACGGGTCAGTCGTCGGAAAGCTTTAGTCTTCGTGATCTTCAAACGGATCGCTCAATTCCTTAGAAGGAGGCCCGAACGCAGTGTAGATGGTGAAACCAGTGATAGCGACGAGAAAGGTAGCGATAGAAATGCTAAGAACTGTTGCGGGTTCCATAGGTGAGATAATTTATGAGAGCAGTTCCTATACAATATTACAAAACGTTAAAAACTTCTGTCGAGATTGATCCTAGGAAAGCTATGGCACAACGGACTTGGTTAGGAGATGTCCTCAAACCCCTTAACTCTGAATATGGGAAAGTATCTCCGGGGTGGGGCACTACGCCATTGATGGGCGTCTTTATGGTGCTATTTTTGGTCTTTTTACTGATTATTCTGCAACTTTACAATTCCTCACTCCTCGTTGAGGGTGTTGATGTCGATTGGAAAAGCCTAGGGCGTTAATCGACTGCGATCGGGCGCGAAGTCCTTGGGCTTTACATAACGCCACGATTAAAAAACACTGATGCTTTCCCGGCTAGACCGGGTTTTTTTGTCGGTTCTATACTAAAGTTAACCTTTTGCACGAAAAATCCTATGAATATCTTTGGCATCGGTCTGCCGGAAATGGCGCTGATTATGGTTGTGGCTCTTTTGATTTTTGGTCCCAAAAAGTTGCCAGAAATTGGTCGCAGTATGGGCAAGGCAATTCGCGGCTTCCAGGAAGCATCCAGAGAATTTGAAACTGAGTTCAAGCAGGAAGCAGAGCAGATAGAACAAGCTGTCAAGACACTACCCCAGGCTGACTCAGAGAAAGTAGCAAACGGAAAGTCAGAGAATCCCGCAACTAGCTCATCGCAACACAGCTAAAACTGGCAATTCTCGTTGCCACGATAGCGATTCTCACTCTTAGTGGAATATACAGGAACCTCACCCCCAACCCCCTTTTATGAACCGAGAGGGGATATCGAACCCCTCCCCGTTCGCTGGGAGAGGGCAGGAGTGGGGTTAAACCGTAGTGCATCCAATAGAGAATTGCTATAGAACAGGAAAGGGGGTAGACGCTAATTGTCAGCGACTGGTAGAAAGCCATATTTCTGCAATATCTGCTGCCCTCTGTTACTAGTAACAAAGTTGATGAATTCTTTTGCCTGCTGGGAATTTTGACTTTGCTTGACAACCGCTATCCAATAGCGGATAGGTCGAGTTGATTCAAGGGAAATTCGGGCGATCGCCTTCACTTTCTTCGATATCGCCGCATCCGTTGCATAGACAAGGGCGGCGTCAACATTTCCCTGCTCCACATAAGTCAAAACTTGACGCACATTGTCACCAAAGACTAACTTTTTTTCTTTTTCCAGTTTGGTATAAAGATTTTCTTTTTCCAGAGCTATTTTTGCGTACTCTCCCGCTGGCACTGTAGCTGGATTACCGATTGCTAAACGTTTCAGACGACTATCCCTTAAGTCAGATAGTTTCTTCAGCCAAGGGGTTTGAGCAGTAGTTGCCACCAGGACTAATTGATTACGAGCAAACGTCTTGCGAGTTTGGGGAAGCAACAAATTCTGCGTTTCTAAAGCATCCATCGGTCGAGCTGCTGCACTCGCGAATACATCAATGGGGGCACCCCGTTCGATTTGCTTTTGCAAGAAACCAGAAGCGGCAAAATTAAAGTGAACGGTAAAGGTAGGAAGCTGAGCTTGAAAGGATGTGGCAATCTCTGTAAAAGCTTCGCTCAACGAAGCAGCAGCAGCAACAGTCAGCGTGGTAGATGTAGATTCAGATGCCTTTGGGGAAATAGCTGGGGCACTGCAAGCCCCCAGCAGAAGACTCATAACCAGACTTAGCAGGATGAGAGGGGGTAGGATAGCGAACCGATTGGCATTCTCCGGACACTTGCGTAGCATCAAAAAAGAACTCAAGCGTTTTTTCCCTAGCAAAAACTATGATTTGAGGCTTTGATGTTCTTGAACCATTCGTTTCAGCGCTCCGCTTTGCCATTGAGTTCGGGTTTACCCGGAACTTCAAATTTGTAACCGACGCCCCGAACCGTTTGAATTAACTCAGGCTGAGTAGAATCGATTTCTATCTTCTTGCGAATCTGCCCGATATGAACGTCAACAACCCGTGGGTCTCCAATGTAGTCAGAAGCCCAAACTTCCTTGATTAACTCGGCTCGACGCCAAACCCGACCGGGATGACTCGCCAAGAAATGCAACAAATTAAATTCTAAGGCGGTCAAGGGGACTGGTTGATCGCTCAGATTCACCTCTCGACGCACTGGATCGATCACCAGTTTGTCAAAGATGAGGCGTTGCTGTTCGGCGACTTTCAGGGGTCGATGGCGCTTTAAAAGCGCCCCGACGCGGACGCCTAACTCTCCTAAGCTAAAAGGCTTGGTAATGTAGTCATCCGCACCCTGGGAGAAGCCGTGGATTTTATCGTTTTCGTCGGCGCGACTCGTTAGCAGCAGTACTAATACGTCGGTGCGGCTTTGCAATTCTTTGCAGAGTTGATAGCCATTCGCGTCAGGCAAATTCACGTCCAGAATCACCAGGTTTGGGTTGAATTGATCAAACACGGCGCGGGCGGTCTTGCCGTCTTCAGCAGACTCCATTTGATAGTTTTGCTGACTTAAGAAGCGATAGATGAGATTCCGGATGGCCGGATCGTCATCCACGACAAGAATCTTGTGAGTTGCGGAAGCCAGGACCATAACTTTCCACTAAGAACTGGATTATGATTAACGGACAGCGGTATTTTAAGCAAACAGGTCGAGTCGGGGAAATAAGCGCTTTGGAAGGCGAAAAATCGCTTCCTTACCTTATTAATATTCCCAAGCTTAATGACGTAATGAGCATTTTAGACAATTATCGTCGCTCTCCCCAGTTAGTGAAAATATCTCGTAATCGTCAAGTCTCCACGATGGGGAGTCTGGCGGTTTGTTTTAAGTATTTTTTGTCTAAAAAAATTAAATTTGCCGAGCGAATCCGGATAAATCATCTGACGGTTAGCTGGTAAACGAATAAAAGTGTCTTTCGAGAGAAGCGCTTGTGTTCAAGGATCAAGCTAAACTAACTTGGAGGATAGGATGAATGTAGGCACTCAAGGCTAAGGGTCAACTGCGATTAGGCAGTGATTTCAAGGGCTTGAACGGCTTTGAACAAAGAACCAGTATGACAAAACTTCACGGGAAATGTATAGATACTTTGCCAAATGTAGTAATTTATGACCATTCCATCCTTCAAGAGCCGTAGCACCTTCTCCAATCAGCGTGAAAGTATTCCAATCGCGCTCTCATGGGGTCGGAGATCCTCTTTTCGCAACGGGAATTAGGGGGTTTTAGGTTACATAGGTTAGAACGGCTGGCTAACGATACTTTCTTCTAGCCTGAGGAACTGGCAGTGTAGATAGGGAGCTAGATTGCCAGAAACGATTGAGTCGATGAAGACTGCTAAAAATAATAGATCTCTGGGAGGTTTTGGATGAGCGAGCAAAATCCCTACGAAAAGCTTGGACTGTCAGAAGACGCAACTTTTGAGGAAATTCAGGAGACCCGCAAGCGCCTTCTTCAAGAGCATCATGGCGAGAAGGAGCTTCTGGAAGCGATGGAGACGGCCTACGATGCGATTTTAATGGAACGTCTGAGGATGCGCCAAGAGGGAAAAATTAAGGTTCCGGAACGGATTCGGTTCCCAGAGCGGGCGATCGCGCCTCCTCCCACTTTTACCCCTGTGCCGGTCAACCGTTCCCCAGCTTGGTTGCAAAATCTGATTGATACGCCTTCCTTACAGGAGGTGGCGTGGCCTAGCGGTTTGTTCTTGGCATTGAGCGCCATTACAGCCTATCCAGGCACCAATGATTCGATGCTGCCATTGAATATGGCGTTAGGGGCTGGATTAACTTTATTTTTGGTCAATCGCAAAGAGCGGAAATTTGGTCGCGCTTTCCTGCTGACGCTGCTGGGGTTGTTCGTTGGAATTGGATTGGGAACGCTGCTTGATAATGTGCTGATGACGCAAATTTCCAATATCGGATTGACGCCAGATAAATTCGTCACGGTGGTGACGTTTATTATTCTCTGGCTGGTTAGTAGCTTTCTGCGCTAAAGCTAAGAATTAAACATGAAAAATTAAGAGTTAATTAGAGAATTTTTAATTTTTCATTTTTTATGTTTAATTCTTCAGGGAGCGGCTGACTCAACACGAAATCCACGGCTTCACCAAGGTTGTTTACGATCAAGTCTGGCTGGTATTGCTCAAGCTGAGCGCGATCGCGTATCCCGCACAAAACCCCGATGACCTTAACGCCGTGGTTTTTTGCGGCAATTATATCAGCCTCGGTATCCCCGATCATCCACACATCAGAGGCGGGAGGCAGTTCCGCGATCGCACGTTCCATCAGCAGCGGTTTGTCGTCGATGTCACGAGTCTTCACGTAGTCGTTCGCCAGGTGGTAGCACCGATTTTCTGGGAAAAATCGCGCTAAGTCGTAGCGACCGAAAGCATAATCTAACTCTCGCTGACGGCGCATGGTTAGTACCACCAAATCGACGCCTGCTTGCTGTACTTTTTCTAAAGCGTCAACGGCTCCGGGTGCCAGGGCGTCATAAACTAGATAGGGCATCGTATGCACGGTTTGACGCCGCAGTGCCGCAAATGCTTGGGCTTGCTCTTCATCGAGACCGGAAAGGATGCCGATTTGTCGTTCTGGGACGCGCGATCGCTTCAAACCCCAAAACTCCTCCTTAGACATCTGACGCACTGACTGGTCTTCCCGCCGCGTCTGTTCCAAACAAAACTGGTAAACTTGGTAATATCGCTCCGAAACGTCCATAATTGGGCCGTCGAAGTCACTGATAATTCTTAACATTTTTAGACGCAGGGGTTAATCTATATGATTAAGATTAATCACAAATTACCCCTTTTTTACCTGCCTGCCGATAGGTTCCTCAATACAGGCTACCTCGCTTCATCTGCTCTCGTTCAATCGCTTCAAAAAGAGCGCGAAAGTTGCCTTCCCCAAAACCCCGTGCCTGTAAGCGGCGCTCAATTAACTCAAAGAAGAAAGTAGGTTGTTCAAAAATCGGTTGAGTGAAGATTTGCAGTAGCAACGCTTCGGGAGAGTTTTCCTCCCAATCCACCAAAATTTGTTGCACCGCAATTTCCTGAATTTCAGCCTCCGATAGCTGAAGTCCTTGCCGGTGAAGCAGTTGCGTGTAGTAGGTGCGGGGGACTTGCAGAAAGGGTAGACCGCGTTGACGGAGATAGGCGATCGCATTCACAATATTGGGCGTTTGCAAAGCAATATGCTGAACTCCTGGCCCCCGATTCACCTCCAAAAATTCCTGAATTTGGGAATTTGCAGATGTGGGTTGATTAATCGGTAACTTAACCCAACCATCCGGATGAAGCATCACCTTACTGTGCAGTCCCGAACGCTCGGTTTGAATCGCAAATGACTGCTGCGGTATAAACGCTAGCGTCTTTTCATACCAGGCAACTGCCCGATCCAAGTCCCCAGCAGCAACATTCAGCACGACATGATCGATACCGCCAAACGCGAAGCCGCTATTGCTACTGCCATCCAACAGCTCGGAATCATCATCAAATAAGACTTTCCCTCCATCCCAGTCAAGCTGGGGAAAAGTCGAAATAAAAGCTCTATTTTGGCGCTCAACAAGCCTAGGTTGCCTTTCTATCAAGGTATGACTCAAAGAACCCCAGGCGGCAATCTTGCCCCACTTCAGCAAGCCTTTTCCCTGTTGCTGTTCTTGGATGGGTTGCAACACCTTAGCGCCCCCATTGACCGCCTTCGTCATCACCGCTTCCACGTCTGGAACGCTAAAAGCGATGTCAGCAACGCCAGGAGGATGTTGGTGCAGAAACTGGGCAACGGGACTCGTCGATGCCAGGGGTGAAGACAGCAAAAAATAGACTGAGCCGCTTTTGATCACTTCCGTGCGAGTGTGGTTGCTTACCCCAACGGCTACTGCTTGAAAGCCCAGCAGTAGCACAAACCAGTCGCGCGACGCTTTGGCATCTTCAACATAGAAGTGAACATGGTCAATTTTCATGGTTTATCCAGTCTGAGCAGCTCTACCTGAGTGTAAATTTTGCCCTCTTCCTGGCATTTGCAGGTCATTCTTGAGAAAGAATCCCTCCTTTGATAAAGTGCTGAGTGCTTTAGGATCTGGGTTTCCCTGGCTTTGTCAACGACTGAGTGGGAGATGGAGAGAGTAGCACAGAGCCAGTAAAAAACAGCAGATTTTATACGTGGTGTACTCAGTTCGCGATGACGATTTAGAAAAACAGGTGGCTTTCTGGCTGAATATTAATTTCCATCGGCACCGCTTGCGGATCGGCGCTGAGCGCGAACAGAATTGCATCAGCAGCAGTTTCAGGGCTGAGCATCTTTTTGCGATCGACTTTTAGGCTGACATTATCCCAAAAAGGAGAATCAACGCCGCCAAAATAGAACAGGGTGAACTTGATGCCGAAGCGCTTCAGTTCATCTGCCATACACTTGCTGAAACCCACGACGCCAAATTTTGAGGCACAGTAAGCCGCTGCCATCGCCATTGAGTGCTTGCCTAGAATCCCTACTACATTGCAGATATGACCGCTTTTATGCTCCTTCATCGCCTCCGCTGCTGCCTGACAGGTGTAGAAGCTGCCTTTTAAGTTCACGTCGAGCATGGCGTCTAAATCTGCGGGTTCTAACTGGTTGTATTGCTTCAGGACGCCAGCGCCCGCCGCATTGACTAAAACATCAATTTGACCAAAGTGGGCGATCGCTTTTTCCATTAGCGTCTCCACTTGCTGCGGTTTAGTAATATCTGTCGGTACGGTTAAGACTTGGGGGAGTCCAGATGCCAAGTTTGCCAACCGACTGCTATCTCTTGCTGCCAGTACCAACCGCGCCCCCATCGGTGCCAGTTTGCGAGTTAAGACGGAACCAATGCCGCCAGTGGCACCAACGATGACAACGACTTTATCTTGCATATTCCTTTACATTTCTTTACATCTTCTCCCATCATACTGACCGCGATTGATTCTGCTCAAACCAGTGATTTCTCGTTTGCAGAGCGAGGAGACGCCTAAGAACGCTCTCAGGACGCTCTTGCTTCCAGCAATCACCGAGAAAGCCTAGGAAGAGGGTGGAACCCCTTAGCAGCACCTAAGCACGGTAGCAAGCCCATCCAGTAGGCATTTCCTGGTAGAGCCTCTCAAAGCAGAAACCGAGAAAATGGGCAGACTATCCAGAAAAAACCTTGACATTTCGTAAAAATCAAGGCTGTGATGGACAAAGTGTGTGAGAGTTCCTGCTTCAGGTTGAATAAATCATGGATTGGATAGTCAAAGCGACAGGGGAAATATTTACTGGCTTGTCCCAGCTATTTACAACTCCGGTTTTTGAAATCGGTAACACCCGTCTTTCCCTCGGTTCGATTGTCCAACTGATTATGTTAGCGATCGCTGTCTTTATTGCTTCTCGCGCTACCAGCGAGTGGATTAAGCGAAAAATTCTGGTGCGAGTGAAATTGGATCGAGGAACGCGAGAAGCGATCGCCGCCGTCATCGGCTACCTTTTAGCCGGTTTCGGATTTATGATTGTCCTGCAAACAGCAGGCATCAACCTGAGTTCTCTAACGGTATTCGCTGGAGTGATTGGGATTGGGTTAGGATTCGGGTTACAAAATTTATCCAGCAACTTTATCAGTGGATTGACGCTACTTTTTGAACAACCGATTAGAGCCGGAGACTTTATTGAAGTTGATGGTCTTTTAGGAACTGTAGAAAATATTTCTATTCGTTCTACAATTGTTCGGACGCTGGATGGCGTTTTTGTCATCGTTCCCAATGTTCGATTTGTAGAAAACCATATTATTAACTGGACTTATAAGGACCCCAAGTGTCGCATCCATATCCCAATTGGAGTTGCCTATGGGAGCGAACCCATCTTAGTCACAGAAGCACTTTTAGCGGCTGCTCGAATGGAACCAGGCGTTTTATCTTCTCCTGCTCCCAAAGTTTGGTTTAAAAATTTTGGGGAAAGTTCTTTAAATTTTGAGCTATTAGTTTGGATCGATCGACCGCAGGGTAGCGATCCCATCAAAAGTTCTTTAAACTTTGCGATTGAGAATGAATTTCGCGACCGGGGAATCTCCATTCCTTTTCCCCAGAGGGATATCCACATTCGCAATTTAGAAGAAATAACGCATCGGTTTCATAAAACCAGCGCGACAGATGTTCCTAATGGCAAAGTCAGTTCGCCCAATAACACCATCACACCCAACCCCAAAGTTCTTCCCAAATCCCCCGATAATTGGACGCTGCGCGATTTGTTGCGAAGAGTTACTTTCTTTGAGTCGTGTACGGATTTAGAACTGCGACAATTGATTGAGTACGGATATCGACAACTGTATCCAAACGGACAGGCTGTTTGTCAAGAAAATGACCCCGGCGATTCATTTTATATTATTCTGACTGGCTCAGTAGAAGTCTTTTCTCAAAAAGCAGAGAAATATATTGCCACGCTTCACAAAGGTGAATTTTTTGGAGAAATTTCTTTGTTACTAGGAACTCCCCGTTCGGCAACAGTTCGCACTTTGGAAGATTCCATTTTGTTTGTCGTAGACCGCAACGACTTACAGAAGCTTTTAGTCACGCATCAGGAGTTAGCCGATCAGATTGCCCAAAAGTTATCAGAACGACAACAGGCGTTACGAGATTTGGGAATACTGACAGAAGAAGTCTCCGAACAGACTCCTTTAATCCGAATCAGACAACGAATTCAAAGCCTTTTTGGCATCTAAGAATTAATTCGCTTGAGATAGGCAATGGATTAAGTTTTGATTTAGGAGTTCTGAGCGATCGCTACTTGATATCCTTTATTGGTTTTCTCTACCTTGAAGCAACTATAAGACTTTATAAATTGAGTAAAGCTACCTTCTGGATTAAATTGTTTGATAATTTCAGAGATTGGTTGATTGTATTGCTTATGAAATTCTCCTCCTAAAGTTTCTAGGGGAATATAGCTTTTTGGAGATTCAGCCGTTAAACTATTCAATATATTTAATAGCACTTGTTCCAGCTCAAGGCAAGAGTTAATTTTAGATAAGTAAGGGTGAGCGATCGCTACCTGATAACCTTGCCCATTTTTCTCAACTTTTAACTTAGAAGATGACTGTAAAAACTGGGTGAAATTAGTACCGGATTTTAGTTTTTTAAGTAATGCAGTCGGAGATTCACCATACACTTTACTGAATTCTCCACCCAGCGGTCCTATTAATATTTTTGCATCTAAAGATTGGGCTTGCATTGCCTGAATAATATTTAAAACTGCATTTTCTAGTTCTGCTAGAGAAGTAATAGTAGATAAAGCTTGAAGTTTATCGTCTGATTGCTGTTCAAGTTTAGAATTTTCTGGCGCTTTTTGGGGTTCAACTAAAGTCTGATTCCCGGCTTGAGTTTTATCAGTTTTTAACTCAGGCTCTTGTTTAGTCGTTTTGGTCACTTGACCGACTTTAAATAGAGTTATATATACCTCAGAAGTTTCGGGGAGTTGATGTACTACAAAATCTGAGGGTTTATCTATGAAAATATCTTTATCAGTCTTCCCGGGGCTATAAGTATCAACAACTTGATTGATAGTAATTTCGTACTTTTCGTAAAATAACTGAGCTAGGGCAGATAACTTTACCCACTGAATTTTAGCCCGTTCTTGTTCTTCTACGAGCAGCAATTTTAAATAACTAATACATTGCATTAACGGTGGAATAACTGGTAAGTCTTTAGGCGTATAAGTTTCAATTTCACCTGTTTTATAGTTAGATACCGTTATATTAGAACCGTGTCGAAAAACCCGATATACCGTTAATCCATATTTCTGAAGATGGTTGCAAAGATTTGTCATCACTGTATCTGATGAACAAACTAAGACTTCCTTAACTTTTGGGTAATGTTCGCGGATTGATAAGCCAACTGCTATCATTTTTCCATCAGCGTTATCTCTACCAGCAGGAACGTGAATTAAATCATAGCCGCGTTCATGCAATTCCGCATCTAATTTACCCATGCGCCGCCAATTTGCAAAGGCAATTTTAACCTGGATAAAGTAGGTGCAGACGGTTGTTAAAAACTTTTCTGTTTCGGTATCGATTTGTAAGTTTTCGGCATCCAAAAGCAAAATCGCGATATGTTGCTCTGGAATCAGCACTCGCGGCGCTTCTGCTGGATGTGAAAAGGCTGAGCCATTTCCAGGATCTATTTCAGATGCTGAATCGATTAAAATACGGAGTTTTTCTATTAATTTACTAGATATCGGCAATTCTAAACATTGAGGAGTTAAGATTAATTTCAGTAATTTTTGTATTGTTTTAATTAGTGCATCTTTATCGGGTGCTTTGTTAAGTTCTGTTTGCAGTTTTAATAGGAAAGAGGATTGATAAGGAGCATCACCCCAGGGAACATTCCGGTACTTTTCAGTTAATAATTTTGGCTGCTGTTGCTGAACAAAAATAATGGTTTGATAGATACAGAAACTAATTTCCTTAATGACAGTAGAATACATTTACCGACGTCACGCGAACGTTATCTGGCATAGTTTTTTTGGGTTATATTCAGGCTGCGTATCCCTGAAGTCTCTAGGGAGCGCTCTTAGGTTTAGGATTCCCCTCATAATAAAAGAAAGTGCTTTATACTTCTTAATCTTTACTATGGCAAGAGACTTGCGGGGATTCATCAAGCTACTGGAAGAACGAGGGCAGTTACGGAGAATCGATGCCCTAGTTGACCCAGATATGGAAATTGCTGAGATTTCCAACCGGATGTTACAACGCGGTGGTCCTGGGCTGCTATTTGAAAATGTAAAAGGATCGGCTTATCCGGTGGCGGTGAACCTGATGGGTACAGTTGAACGGATTTGCTGGGCGATGAATATGCAGCATCCGTTGGAGTTGGAGGAACTGGGCAAAAAGCTGAGTATGTTGCAACAGCCGAAGCCACCGAAGAAGATTTCTCAGGCGGTGGAATTTGGCAAGGTGCTATTTGATGTGCTGAAGGCGAAACCAGGGCGCGATTTTTTCCCAGCCTGTCAGCAAGTGGTTATCCAAGGCGATGATCTGGATCTGAACCAATTGCCGCTCATTCGCCCTTATTCGGGGGATGCTGGCAAGATTATTACGTTGGGTCTGGTAATTACCAAGGATTGTGAGACGGGTACGCCGAATGTGGGCGTTTACCGGCTGCAACTGCAATCTCGCAACACAATGACGGTGCATTGGCTATCGGTGCGGGGTGGTGCGAGACATCTGCGGAAGGCGGCGGAACAGGGGAAAAAGTTGGAGGTTGCGATCGCACTCGGTGTTGACCCTCTGATCATCATGGCTGCGGCAACGCCGATTCCAGTCGATTTATCAGAATGGCTGTTTGCAGGACTCTACGGCGGTTCTGGGGTGCAGTTGGCGAAGTGTAAGACGGTAGATTTAGAAGTGCCCGCCGACTCGGAATTTGTCCTAGAAGGCACGATTACGCCGGGGGAAGTGTTGTCAGATGGCCCTTTTGGCGATCACATGGGCTATTACGGCGGTGTCGAGGATTCGCCGTTGATTCGCTTCCAGTGCATGACGCACCGCAAAGATCCAATGTATATGACAACTTTTAGCGGTCGTCCGCCGAAAGAAGAAGCGATGATGGCGATCGCGCTTAACCGCATCTACACGCCGATTTTGCGGCAACAAGTGTCAGAAATTGTTGATTTCTTCCTCCCAATGGAGGCGTTGAGTTATAAAGCGGCGATTATTTCCATTGATAAGGCATATCCGGGTCAGGCGCGACGTGCAGCCTTAGCTTTTTGGAGTGCGCTACCTCAGTTTACTTACACCAAGTTTGTGATTGTCGTAGATAAAGACATTAACATCCGCGATCCGCGTCAAGTGGTGTGGGCAATTAGTTCTAAAGTTGACCCCGTGCGAGATGTTTTCATTCTGCCGAATACGCCTTTTGATACTTTGGATTTCGCCAGCGAAAAAATTGGTTTAGGCGGACGCATGGGAATTGATGCGACCACGAAAATTCCTCCTGAAACCGAACATGAATGGGGCGAACCTTTGGAATCCGATCCAGATGTGGCGGCGATGGTGGAACGACGCTGGGCAGAGTATGGTTTAGCTGACTTGCAATTAGGAGAAGTTGATCCGAAATTGTTTGGCTACGATATGAAGTAATTGTTTGGCACCAGCACCAATGCTGGTGTTAAATAATCGGGAAAATTATGGCTAAAAAGGCGAACAAGACAGCATCAAAGCTAACCGTAGGATTAGCGCTAGCTAGCATGAGCTGGGTTATCAATACTGGCACGGCTAATCTTAGCGTATTAGCGCAACCAGTTAATGAAAAAAAATGCGATATTTCGGCCGTCGTCATAGACAAAGATCCGCAAGGTTTAAATGTGCGTAGCGGCCCAAATAGTAATAGTCGAATCTTGGGAAAAATCCCCGCATACGAGTCAGTTGAAGTCATCGCTTCCTCTGGAAATTGGGTAAAAATTACGAATGCTTATAGAGAAATTGGCGGCTTTCAGGGAACTGGCTGGGTGTTTTTGCCCATGTTAGGCACGTCAACGAGGGGCTATGAAACGAATGGCGTTAATCTTTATGCTAGTCCCAGTCAGCAAAGCCGAAAAATTGCACGAGTTCCACGTAGAACCGATGTTAAATTAATAGGCTGTCAGGGACAATGGGCGCAGATTGAATATCGAGGTGTTAAGGGTTGGCTGAAAAGTGACGAGCAATGTGGTGTAGGCACAACCTGTTCTTAATTGTTTCGCGGGGTTCAATAGATTAGGTTTATGAGCTAGTGCGATCGCTATCAGACCCAGATGCAGCTTGGGCTGATAAATTGTTGCGATCGCAAGCTTTAGGGTAGTTCATTCGCTCACTTTGAGATTTTTGACGCTTTACTGGGAATACTAAGTTTGGATTCCTGGTAAGGTCAATCAAATTAGTATGAGCATGGACTGGACTACCCTGCTGCGATCGCAACAAGCCGACTTCCTCCCAAGGCTGAAAACTGTCTCTATGGCTAAACTACAGCCACTCCCTAAACTTGCGCTTTCGGTTTTCCTTGCATTAATTATCAGTCTGGTATGGGTTGTCATTCCTGGTGTCAGCATAAATAAAGCTTTAGCTGCTGAGGCTCCCCTAATCAATAAACTTGTCCCACCATCCTTGGAGAAAAATCCGCTCAGTTTTTTTGAAAAATTAGGAAATTTTATTACCTCTGGCAGTAGTTTTTTGTCTGATAACTCTGTTGTCAGGGCTTCTTTTGCACCTAACCTCGCTTTTTCACCTACTCTTGCACCTACATTTACACCTACCCTTGCACCTACTCTTGCACCTACGTTTGCGCCTAGTCTTTCTTTAATGAGGATTGATTCCTTCTTTACAGTTCAAGAGTTAAACTTGATTAACATTAATCTTGGTGACAAGGAAAATACCTCTTCTTCTATTTTGAAATTCTATAAAGACGGATTAAAGAAAGTCAGAGAGAAAGGGGATTATAAGAATGCTATTAAGGATTACAGCAATGCTTTAAGTAAAGGCGACTTTGCGGAAGGTTATGTTAGCAGAGGACGGGCCTATTCAAGATTAGGGGATGAGCAAAAAGCCCTTGAATATCAGCAGAGAGATATTGAAAAGCAGGAATTAGAGTTAAGCAACAAGCAAAAAAAACTTGGATATCAGCAACAAATTATTAAGTATCAGGAAAAATCGAATGAATATCAACAAAAAGCAATAGCAGATTATACTAAAGCATTGGCTGTAAATCCCAAGTTTCCTTTTGAGCCAGATGACGGCAAGTGGCAACCCGATCCAGACCGCTATGTTGAACCACTACTTGGACGAGCCGCTGTCTACATTAAATTGGGTAACTATCAGGCAGCACTTGATGACTTCAACGAAGCTATTAAGCACAATCCTGACTTTTACGATGCTTATTTAGGTCGGTCAACCATCTACCTTGGAATAGGAAATTATCAGAAAGCGATTGAAGATTTGAACGTGGCACTCGATCTCAATCTTGACTATCCATCTGCCTTTTTAAGGCGTGGTTCTATCTGGGGTGAATTGGGAGAACATGAAAAAGCGATTGAAGATTTTAATGAGGCGATTGAAAGCAAAGCGGAAGATGCCAGTACCTATTACGCTGATGCTTACTACAAACGGGGTCTTGCTAACTTAAATTTGGCAGAAAATCAGAATGCGATTGAAAATTTCACTAAGGCGATTAAGCTAGACTCTAAATACCGCGAAGCTTACTACAGCCGAGGAATCGCCTACGATAGGCAGGGAAAATATAACGAAGCAATTAACGATTACAGTCAGGCATTGCTAATTTACAATATCACAGGGCATTCAGGAGTGTTTGCTGCGGTTCGTTCAGTAGCTATTAGCCCTGATGGAACAACATTAGCTAGTGGCAGTGATGATGACAGTATTAAGCTGTGGAACCTAAATACCGGAAGAGAAATCAAAACAATTTCTGGACATTCTCTAAAGGTTCGTGCAGTCGCATTCAGTTCTGATGGGCAGCTTCTAGCCAGTGGGAGTAATGACAAAACCGTTAAATTGTGGAATGGACGTACTGGAAAAGAAATTCGCTCTTTATCTGGGCATTCAGACCGTGTTACTTCCGTTGCTATCAGTCCTGATAGACAGATTATTGCTAGTGGAAGTGATGACAAAACAATTAAATTATGGGACGTGAATACTGGAGAACAAATCCGCACGCTTTCTGGGCATTCAGATTATATTCAGTCCCTCGCTTTCAGTCCTGACGGGCAAATACTTGCCAGTGGAAGTTGCGATAAAACTATCAAACTCTGGGACGGAAAAACAGGAGAAGAAATTAGCTCCTTAGAGGGTCATCAAAGGTGTGTTCGTGCTGTTGCCTTTAGTCCTCAAGGTAATACCTTAGCTAGTGGTAGTGAAGACCATAACATCATGATATGGAACTGGCAAACAGGACAGCTAATTCGTTCTCTTAGCGGTCACACTGATCAGGTGACATCTGTGGCGTTCAGCCCTGATGGTCAAATCCTTGCTAGTGGGAGTGATGACAAAAACATTAAACTATGGGATATACAAACTGGACTAGAAATCGGCACCCTTTCTGGGCATCAATCTTATGTTGAGTCAGTTGGTTTCAGTCCTGATGGAAAAACTCTCGTTAGCGGTGGTGGTAGTTATGATAAAACTGTTAAGGTTTGGCAGGTACAATAGCGGTAAATTGAAGATACTGCTGAGTAAGCGATCTCATCCCCTTCACACTTGCGCGATCGCATTCCCATCACCAGCGCGCTCGCATCCCCACCAGATTCATGCGATCGCTCTCCTCTGCCACAATGAAGAAAACTTTTACACACAATATTCTTATGAGTACCCAAGTCACTCTTACCCTGCCAGATGGGGTTTACCGTAGAGCTGAGCGACTAGCACAACTGAGTAGCCGAGATGTCGCTGATGTCCTGGCAGATACAATTGAGCTTTCACTATCACCACTTGGTCTACAGTCGGAAGCAATTAAACCAATATCAGCTTTATCTGATGATGAAGTGATGGCTTTAGCGCAGCTTCAGATGGAACCGGATCAAGACCAAAGCCTGAGTAGACTGTTGGACAGACAACAAGATGGGACACTTACACAAACACAACGTTCCGAGTTACTAGCGCTGATGCAGGTTTACGAAGAAGGCTTGTTATAGAAAGCCCAAGCAATGAGTGAAGCAGTACGACGCGGCTTGATGGAACCTTGTCGAACGAGAGGGCTTTCGGGATGGTCAACACTTTCATGATTGTCAGTTTTACATCAGCAGTCAATCCCTGTGTGCCAACCAATTTCTAGCCGACACCATTGGACATTGGGGGATTGAAAACCGGCTCCATTGGGTTAGAGATGTTACCTTCGCTGAAGACTTTCCACCCCGACGCGGTGGCAATGCTCCGGTTAATTGGGCGATTTTACACAATTTTTTCATTACCATCGCCAGATTTCTTGGTTTCCGAACTATCCCTCAGGCGCAACGCGCTTTAGCCAATCAACTCTACCAAGTTTTTTCTCTTCTTGTATGAAACCACCCTGAAGGGAGGAGGGGCAGGGGTGGAGTTAAACTCCCTGTCTCCAGACGAGATTGATTGCGTCTGGAGACGATTCTCCGATTCATCCGCATCGTCTGGATAAATGGGCGATCGCTGCCACCAATGCTAATGGTTTCACTGGCTTCGCGACGTGTGTCTGAAAGCCAGCTTTGACAGCCCGCGAGCGATCTTCTTCTCTGGCATACGCTGTCAGAGCCAAAGCTGGAATTCCCTTTTGTTGTGCATCCAGCGCCCTAACTTTGCGGATAAAAGTATAGCCGTCCTCGTTCGGCATATCGATGTCGCTCACCAGGACATCCGGACGCCAATCCGAAGCATCGTCAGTTAAGACTGCCATTGCCTCTTTTGCGGATGCAACTGCCATCACTTCGCCTCCGTAGTGTTGCAAGATAACCGTCAGCAACTCACGGGCATCGGCTTCATCATCTACTACCAGCACTCGCAATCCGTTGAGTCCTGGAGGACACTCTGAGAGTCCTTCGTTGTCCCTGGTCCAGAATCCCTGCTCGATATCCTTTGGCTCGATGAGGACAGCGAGGATCGGCAGCTTCACTGTAAATGTCGCGCCTTTTCCTTCTCCCGGACTTTGGGCAGAGACGGTACCTCCGTGCAGTTCTATCAAGTGGCGGGCGACGGCTAACCCCAGTCCCAGTCCGCCGTATGACCGGGTGATGGAGCTATCAGCTTGACGGAAACGATCGAACACATAGGGGAGAAAGTCGGCAGCGATTCCCTGTCCGGTGTCGCTGACTTGAATCTCAACCCAAGAGTTGCTCCGCTCCAGCCGCACCTCGACTCGCCCCCGTTTGGGTGTAAACTTCACTGCATTCGACAGTAAATTCCATACAACTTGCTGCAAGCGGTCGGGATCGCCGCAGATTAGCCCTGCGGAGGAATCAAGAAAAGACTCCAATCGAATCGACTTGGCACTAGCCGCCGGTTGGATGGTCGCGATCGCAGCTTCAATGACGGAGGATAGCTCCAGCGGACGGACATAAAGGCGAAATTTCCCCTGAATAATCCGCGAAACATCCAGCAGATCCTCAATTAGCTGTGTTTGCAACCGAGCATTACGCTCAATTGTCTCCATTGCCCGCACAATAATCGCTTCGTCAAGCTTCCGAGTCCGAAGCAACTGAGTCCATCCCAGCATTGAGTTGAGGGGGGTGCGAAGCTCATGAGAGAGGGTTGCTAAGAACTCATCCTTCAGGCGGTTGGTTTCTTCAGCTGCCATTCTCGCCTGTTGTTCGTAAACGAGCAGTTTTTCGCGCTCTTGTTCGGCTTGCTTGCGCTCGGTAATGTCTATACAAGAGCCGATATAACCGACAAAGCTCCCGCCTGGAGTCAGCCGGGGAACGCCTCGATCGAAAACCCAGCGATACTCGCCATCAAAGCGCCTCAGGCGGTATTCCATTTCAAAATTTTCGCGGGCATCAAAGGCAGTGCGGTATGTTTCTACACACTGCTGAAGATCGTCAGGATGGAGGCTTTGCGTCCAACCCATGCCGATTGATTCTTCTAAAGTCCTGCCAGTAAAGTCGAGCCAGCCTTTATTAAAATAATTACAAGTTTTGTCGCAATCGCACATCCACAACATCACGGGAGCCATATCTGCCATCAGGCGAAATCGTTGTTCGCTTTCCCGCAGCGACTCCTGCGATCGCTGGCGCTCGGTAATGTCGCGGTAAGCGATCGCGATACCCGCTACACTCTTCACATCTAGTAAATTATTGGCGATCGCTTCAAAATCTCGCCAAGAGCCATCGACTTTCTGGATGCGAAACTGTGCGGTAATTTTGCTGGTTGGAGAGTTGCTAGTTGGAGAATTCAGTGCAGCTGCTAATAGTTTCTCTCCTTGGGGGCGATCGCTCGGATGAACAATTTCAATTGCTTTTTTCGAGAGCCAATTTTCCGGGTCGTAGCCCAAAATCGATTGAATGGAGGCACTGGTGTAGCGAATCGTGCCATCAGCTGCAACAATCACAAGAATGTCAGAGGCATTCTGCGCTAAAGCCCGGAACCGCTCTTCGCTTTCCCGCAGTGCCTCTGCTCTGGCAAGCTCAATTTTTAGCCGTCGATCGAAGACAGAACCCAGCAGCGCTAGCGCCAGCACGATCGTCGTGGCAATTCCAATTTCAACTGCCAGCCAAGAATTGTCCATCATCAGGGACAACTCCATCCCGGAGGGATTGGTTGATTGATAGCTTACCGCTGCCATCCCGGTATAGTGCATCCCTGCGATCGCGCATCCCATGACAATCGCGCTGCCGATCTTTCGCAAGTTCCCGGTTAATGTCGCCGCTGTACGCAGATGAAAAGCTAACCACAAGGCGAGCCAGGAAGCAGTAATAGCGATCGCCATCGAAACTGCTACCAGTCTAAGGTCATAGGTAACGGTCGCTTCTAACCGCATCCCCGCCATGCCCGTATAGTGCATCGCGGCAATGCCACAGCCCATGAAAATGCCACCCGCGAGTAATCTTCGCCAACCCATTTGTTCGCGGCTGACGACATACAAAGCGGCTGCGGAAGCGATCGCTGCGACTCCCATCGAAACCAAGACGGTGGGGAAATCGTAAGCCATTGAGATTGGCAGGCAATAGGCGAGCATTCCGATAAAATGCATCGACCAAATGCCACTTCCCATCGCGATCGCACCTCCTGCTAGCCACAGCTTCCGCCCACGTCCTTGAGCCGCCGTGACTCGTCCCGCTAAATCCAGCGCCGTGTAGGAAGCGGCGATCGCGATCGCCATCGAAAGCACAACCAGACGTAAATCGTAGGTTGCTATCATCTCTTGGGCTGCATCATTGATTCCCTTCATCTCTATACTGAACGCTGAGATTGTGGTGGCAATCGCAATCTCTCACGATCGGATTGCCTAATTCAAGTGTTTAAATTTTATCGGAGCAGCGGTTGAAAACTGTTTAACCTTCAGGAATAGCCTGAGTATATCTTCCTATGAGTTAATCTTATGGAAATCGAGGAGAAGGAACAGAGAACGAGGTAGAATGCCCCTGCACCCCTACCCTTTTTACTTGTCCTTTTTCACCTGCCTTTTTTACTTCTGGCGTTCGCCATTTTTGCCAAACCGAGTTTCTTGTAACGTTGTGCCAATGCCTTGAATGATGCCGCGTCCAATTAAGCCAATGCCTCTGCCGATTACTTGCGTGAGGACGTAAACAACACCGCTACCTAGGAAGGCAACCGTTGAGCGCAGACGTGGCGCGATCGCATCTCTAGTTTCTAGCGCTAGCGTACAAGCGAGTTGGGCACCCCTGAGTTGCTGTAATTCATCAGTGCGGGGGGCATAAATAGAGATTTTTTTGATTCCAATGCCACCCAGCGCTAGCAGAAGATATCGGCTTTCAAAAATTGCGGTTGGCTCACCCACATATCTTTCTAAACGATATTTCCACGATAAATTGTTCCGAAATCGAGCAATTTCCCGCGATGAAATTAACCGTCTATCGTAAAAAATCTGCTTAATTGCTTCCACATCTGCGAAATAGTTCAGCAGGGGTTGGACAACGCTATTGGCAATTTGAATTAATAAATTCTCCAAGATAACTTCTGCTCGATCCCGCGCTTCCGGTGTCCCAAAAGAGTAGGAAACATTATCAATCATCAGCGAAGTTTGAAAAAGCAAATAGTTGATGATTTCGGCAACCAGAGGAATTTTATCTAGAAAAGATTGTTGAATAATTGTTGCATCCTGTAACAATGTATTGACAATATCTACTTCAAGCTTTCCAACTTGAATTGTGCAATATTTGCCAAAAAAATCAGTGGTAGACGCTTGCCACAAATCCCGCAGAATCAGCGAGTGCTTCAGAGCGATCGCTTCCGGCTGTAGCTGGGAAAAGCGCAGTTCCTCTAAGACATCCTCGAATTTACGCAAGATCAGATAAAGCAATTCCCGTTTCTTTTCTTCCAGCAGAATATCAATTTCCAACGGAGAGCCAGTCAGATTTTTTAGCCCAAATTGAAGTTTATTTAAAGTAGCGTCTAGCAGGGGGCTGAGGATCGAGGATTCAGAAAGTGCTGAGGACTGAGTCGCGAGTGTTGAGTCTAACGAGGGATTATTTCTTCTCCTCGGTTCCGGGGTAGGGAGAGGAATCCCACTGCGGCGATCGCGACTTCCCGATCTAGGTGGGTTGAGGAGGTCATTCGGGTTTTCCCCAAGGGGGTCAGTAAAACCCGTCCCTGCCACCTGATTTCTTGCGCCGGTCGTCGCCACAGGTAACAGCTGTTTGACCAGCCAACGGGCTGTCCGCAATTCTCGTCGCCGTCCCGTTAGGATGAACCAGTCTAGTGTCGAAAGATTGGGGTTTTGTACTTGGTTTGTCACCTGGGCGATCGCGGTATCGATTTGCCGTAGTCCCGACTGACGGATTTGCCAGAGCAAGGATGAACGACTTTGTATGACATCTGAGGCTTCTATAGGCGCGTCGTTTTGCGTCTGTACGAGTTCTGACCAGTAAACTTCCCCAACGGCTACCTGACGAAGCGCTGGCACCAGAACCGAGAGATCGGTGCCTTTGGGGCAATAGCCCTCGACGCCTAGGGTTCTGGCTGCTTTCAGTTCCTCTGGCGTGAGTCGTTGGCTGAGAAGGAATATCGGTAATTTCGGGAATTGCGTCTTTAATTCCTGGCACAGCTGCAACCCGATCGATCCCCCCAAAGACAAGTTAGAGCGACCTAAGTTTAGTTCTAAAATCACCAGATTTGGAGCGTTGTCTGTACCAACTCCAGCTGCCAACGTCTGCAAAGCGTCAGCAACGCTATCCGCCTCGGCAACGACTTGCAGGTCGGGAAACGACGCCAAAGCGGTGCTAAGACCCAACCGAAAAATCGGGTCATCATCGATTAGCATCAACTTGAAGCGGCGAACAGTCCCAAGGGTATCCCCTACGCGATCGCTCATCAACAACCTCCTGCTTCACACCGCTTTCTCCCTGCTATAACAGATTACTCATTCCAGGGGCGATGCGAACAGAGCGCGATCGCGTGTCTTGGAAGCGAGGCTAACGCCTCGCGCAGAAAAAGTCAGTTCGCCACGCTTGTATTTTCCACAGAGCGCGATCGCTGCTATCTAACTATTTTTTTGTTTTTTGGAAATTTATCTTAAATCATCCTATTGAATCTTTCCCTCTGTTTAGTTCAAGCTAAAGAAAAAGTTGTAGATTTTAGAGCGGACAAGACCCACAAAATGCGATTAGAGCGGGCATTGCTCCCCCTGCTACTACAGAAACATCATCATCTAGTTCTTGTATTGAAAATCGAGCCGCTATTTCTATAGTCAGATATTTAGCACTTAGAAGCTCTAACTATAGAATTATGCTCAGACTCGACATCTCCTATAAGCTAACGAAGACATACAAAAGCTGGAAATCATTCAAAGCAAGAAGATTTGGATGAACCAAAAATAGGAGGCTTTCTAAGCCACAAACGGTGCATTTATTAGCATCTTGTGTTTTTGAAAGAGGAACTGACGCTGATGACAGCAAAATTTTTTAAGTCAACTATCAAATCCCTGAGCATTCTTTCTGCGGTTGCCTCGCTCCCGCTACTCTTGAACGGGATGAGTGCAAACGCTGCCGGGATTAGTGCTTCTCAGATTACCCCTGAGATAAATGAAGTGCCCATCGATATGCACGGTGGGAGCTATGAACAGCCAACAAGACAAGCGCAGCTGATTCCCGATCCCACCGGGCGTAATGAAGGGCCAACTGTGCCCGCTGAAAACATAGCACCTGCAAAATTTAATCCCCTTGCCCGCTATTCTCCCTCACCCGCGCCGATGCTAAAAAGCGGTAGTCAGGGAGCAGTAGTGACAGAAGTTCAGACAGTATTAAAAGATCGAGGACTCTATAAAGGCGGAATTGATGGCGTATATGGGTCGCAAACGCGCTCAGCCGTCATCGCCTTCCAGCAGTCGAGAAACTTAAGCCCGGATGGGATCGTTGGCCCTCGGACTTGGGAAGCGATGATTGCAGCTTAAAGCAGATACAGAACGATGGGCACGCTCCTGCTGGAGAGTGCCAATAAAAGAGAAAATGCTGAAAAAGTCAAGCAGCTAAACAAACAAAGGCTGCCTATGCAGCCTTTGTTTGTTTAACCCCAGGATGAGAGGCTGGGGGGAATTGTCCAAACCTTGGGAAACTTTACTGTCCCTTCTCGGTGAGGGAGATCGACAGCGTCAATAATTCCCCTCCGGCTCACTATTCGTTTGAGATTCAGAGGAACTGTCTTCGATAGACTGCTGAAGTTCAGCTGCCTTTTGTCTTTCTATTAAAATGGCTTCTCGTTCAGATGCCCAACGAGCGATCGCTCCTTGCGCTTCTCGATACAGTGCCCGACCGTAGCGAATCCTAGAAGCCTTATTAATTGCCGCAGTGAGCCGCCCATTAGCCGCTAAAGCGTTCGCCTCGTTAAGAATCGGCGTATCTTCAGCGATTTGAATTTGTGTTACCCAATCGCTCAGCGATGCCTGTGCCTCAGAGTACAAAGCACGTCCAGGAGCGATTTTGGAGGCAGCTGCAACCGCCGCCTGGAGATTTCCCTGCTGAGCCAAACCTTTCGCTAAATCTAGGATCGGTCGGTCTTCCATCGTTTGGATAGCTTTCGTCCATTGGGCGATATAGGTTTGTGCCTCTATCCGCAAAGGCTGACCCAGCTTAATCCGGCTTCCCTCCTCAACCGCCGCCCTCAAACTTTCTAGAGTTCCCGGTGTTGCCAGCTGTTTGGATCGGGCAAGGGCGATTCGGTCTTGAATTTGTTGAATTTGCTTCCGCCAGTGGGCAATTTGAGTTTGGGCTTCGATGCGTCCGGGTCGTTTGGGCGCGATCGCTTGGGCTTGGCTAATCGCAAATTCAAATGCCAACGGTTGATCGAAGCTGGCTATTGTTTCGGCAAATTGCATTTGCAGCCGATCTTGTAAATTAGATTGCCAAAGCGCCTCGGTCACTCGTGCTTGCTGGCGAAGCGGACTTTTTGGGGAAATCTGACGCAGCGCCGCTTGCGCCTCTAGGAAGCTGAGGATTTTATTTTCCTGAGCAACTGCATAAGAACGACTCAGTTGAATCCAATCTTGAGCTTCCTTATAAACTGAAGTCTTCGGAGGAATCAGCTGGGCGGCGGTAATAGCACGGTCAAACTCTTCCTTCTCGAAATGCTCGGCAGTTATTTTTAGCAACTCCTGGCTCCAGAGATTGATTTCGGCTTTTGCCTTTGATTTGACATAGGTGTTGGGGTTCACCTTTCCTGCCAGGGCGATCGCTGGCGCGTATCCCTCAGGTGTCTTGGCTTCGGCAAATGTCTGCGCCTCTTCTAGCTGTTGCCAAGCTTTTTTTTCCTGACTCATCCGATCGATCAGTTTATCCAGTTGTTTTTGATCCCAGTAGCGGTTATCGAGACGAGACAAAGCTTGTATTTGCAATGAAGCTTCAAACCACTTTTGTTCTTTTAAAGTTGCTAAGAATTTTTTGGTAATCTCCTCACCCTTCCGCCAATCCCCTTGCCATTGTTTCATCGCTGCTTGCACCTCTGGATACAGGGGGCTAGAGGAGGGAATTTGGCGGGCAATGGCGATCGCTCCCTTTAAATCTCCTTGGTCAATTCTCTGACGGGCGATCGCCAAGAGCGATCGCGACCAGTCTTCCATTAGCCGAGTCGCTTCTGGATACACCGGGTTATCGGGGGACAAGCTCTTGACGAACTTCATTGCCTCCACCAGCTGCTCTAACTTACCCGACTGAGCCGCCTGCTGGGCGCAAGTCAACCGATCCATTTCCGGAGCCAAAGGCGACATATTTTTACAGTTAACTTGGGGAGGAATCGTTGCCAGCAAGAAGAAAGCCGCGAGTGCCGTCCCACCCAACCCAAAGATGATACTTAGCCACAACAGCCACCACCGCGAAAATTTGTTTCGCCGTTTAAGCGGTGTCAGAGGCGGCTGCATCGCTGAGGCAGGGGCTTCAGTTTGCTCCGCATCCTCGTCCCGGAGCTTGGTGGCAGATGCGCTGGCATTCGAGACGACTCTAATTACCAGTTTGCGTCCCTGCCGTTGCCGCAATCGGTTTGCCGTGCGTACTTGAAATTCATGTAATTGTCTTTTCACTACCATCTCACTACCACTACCCTTGAGTCCTCGTTTTGCTGCTCCTGCTTGATGACATCGATCCGGAGCCGAATCGCCGTCAGCGTAAAGGGTCTAAAACTGATAATAAAAGCTTTAAGTTTGTGGGGGTAAAGCTTTTGTGCGTGAATTTAGAGATCGAGCTGATTTTTTGCACCCGTGCTTCGCTCTTACATAAGTTATCCTGAAATTCAACTCAATTAGGGATGATGAAAAACAGCTTTTACCCCATTCATCACGATTTGTCGGCACACCAGCCGCCTACACTCCCGATAACATGACTAATAAGTGGCATATTGAGTTATTTCCTAGAATTGAGGTGGGATGAGCCTTAGCATTCGGCATTGGCTGGCGGAGCGCAACATTGAACTGGCAACCTTGAGGCACCCAGGGACTCAGATTGCCGGGATTGCCTTTCGCATTGTCCGGGATATGGAACTCAAGAGCCTGACACCTTTTGATATTAGTGTCTTAGCGGAAGTCTTAGAACTACCTTTGAGAGCAGCTTGGGAAGTGGCAGGCGTAGCTTCCCAACTTTGTGTGGGGTTGCTGCGTATCCTGAGTCAAAAAAAGCCCCTGAAGCGCAACGAAGGAACCTGGCTAACTTTCCAAATTGCTTACCTGAACGCCTTACAAGGAATTTTAGAACAAGAATCTCAACTGAGAAGACCGTGGTTATCTCGTGCAGGCGTCCCAGGCGAGTCAGAAGACTTGTACGGGCAGGTGTGGGATGCGCCCCTTTCCGATCCCCAGTTGCAAGCCTTACTGAAAACTTTGCGTCCCGGACGCCTCACCGATAGTCAGGCAGAACAAGCGCTGAGTATGGTGGGCGACTCCTTTCTCGTGCAGCAGATGAATAGTACGGGCATTGCCTGGTTAATCGCCAATGGTGCCGAGGAAACAGAAGCCAAGCTAATCGCCCAACGCCTGGTTCATGGACTCCCAGGATATTTACTTGCCGCGATCGCTGAAAATGCCTTGCCGCTGGCACAATTACAGAAATTTGTCCAGCTAGGGAATTTATCAACTTGGCAGGATACTCCTGGCGCGGGAAACCCGGAGCGGAAGCGTTCTGGGTTCTCAACTACTTTGAATTTTGAGGCAAATCAAAACTCAGACTTAAACACGCCACAATTTTCGCTGAACCTCGAACGAGAACGCTATCGAGCCAGCCTTCTACAATCTTTGAGCGAACCGTTACTGGCAGAACCTTTTGCCCTAAAGGATTTATACGTCCCCTTGAAGGGAGTGCTGCTCGAAGAAAGCTCCACCCGGTTAGAGACGAAAAATCCCAAGTCAGATCCAACCACGACACCGCTTGCCGCTAACGCCGTACCTGCGAAACCCGTGGATTTAATGGAGTGGGTCACGGCTCAGCTAAATGATACGACCAGCATTGCGGCGATCGAGAGTCTTCCGGGCACGGGCAAGACCAGTTTTTGCCAAATATTGGCATCAACCGTTGCTCAGGAGCTTTACCCTAAATGGATGCCAGCGTTTATCCGACTCAAGGACGCTACCTTGGGGCAAACTTTGGAGCAAACCCTGAACTCTGCCTTCCCTTGGGGCAGATTTACAGATGCAGATGGTTGGCTTTCACCAATGCATCCTCCTTGCTTGTTGATTCTGGATGGCTTGGATGAATTGCCCCGCTCAAGCCACGCAGGGCGTCATTACCATGCCTTCCTGAACCAGCTGATGCAGTTTCAAGGGGAAGCAATGGCGTCTTTTGAGGGCACGCCCCGCCACAAGATTATTCTGACCAGCCGGACAACTGGGAGAGAAGGAGAATATTTCGATCTTGCCTCTACTCTGATACCTTTGCCCCACGATTTGCGGCGGCGGATTGCAATTCAGCCAATGGAACACGAGGAGTTCCGGGAGTGGTTCAAGCAGTGGTCGAAACTGCAATCGAAAGCGATCGCTCAAGGATATTTCGCCTTTGTCAAAGAAAGAGGTGGCTTTTCGACTCGTCCCGTCGGCACCCCAGGCGCTGCTAACGTACTCGCTGCCCTCGTCCGCAAGCCTTTGATGCTTTATCTACTGGGCATCTTGCATCGAGATGGACTGCTCAACGACACGATTTTTCACCTGACATTACCCCAAGCGAAGTTTGAAATTTACGACCGGATTTGCCGCTGGCTCTTGGCATACCCCGAAGCTGGCAGCGGTTCCATGCCTTTTGTGATTCGGGAAGGTCTGGCTCATGCTTACCGCAGCAATGATGCGATCGCTCATCTCCTGCAAAACCGACGCCCCCAAGACCTACGCCACCAGATGCAAGTGGCGGCACTGACCATTCTGCAAACAGGTCGCCATCAAGCCCCCCAATCCGCTGTAGAGGCAACCTTTACCAGAATGGCGACGGAGGCGCACAAACCGATAAACCCCCGCTTACAGCCGTCAGATGACACCCTGCCAGCCTTTTTCTTCCACACTCATCACTCAGCGATCGAGTTTTCTCACCGCAACCTGGGAGAATATCTCTGCGCTGAAGAAATTGCCGCTCAGATGCAAGCCCTCACCCAGCCAGTCCAAGATACCTACGGTGAATTCACCTTTGCGATCCACTCGCCGATCAATGTAGCCCAGTATCTTTATCAATTACTGGGTTATGGCGTATTGTCAGTTGAAATCGAAGACATGGTAATTGAGCGACTGCGGCGGATTTTTGAGCGCAACCCGGCTCAGTTTAGCTTCAATGTTTTGTTTGAACGCCTCTATCGGTTTTACCGCACCTACTGTCGAGGTCGCTGGCTAGATGAAGGAATTGCCCACCAGTGTCACACCCAGTTGCAGGCGTTGCACAACCCCTTAAAAATCTTGCAAATCGATGCCGCCGTTGGGCTGAATGTCTTCTTGTTGCTCAGCGCGATCGCAAAGCAGATGCGCGAAGCACATCTCGGTCATCGGGCAACGCAGATTTCTTTCTGGCCTTGCGGCAACCCCGACCTGCCATCTGAATTTGACGCCGAAGCACTGCTGACTTTAATCGGTCGCACTGTTGTCCTATCTCCCACCGCCTTTTGGCAGAGGGCGCGGCACAGCCTCAGTCAATTACAGCTACGCTCTGCCTGTTTGAATCATGCTCTGTTAGCAGAGGCTAACCTCTGGCAAACTAATCTGTTAGCGGCTGAGCTAGCAGGAGCCAATTTAGCAGGTGCCAACCTCCAGCAAGCTAATTTGTCTTGGGCGAATCTCTCCGGTGCTGACTTATCAGGAGCCAATCTTGCTGGAGCAAGGCTTGAAGGGGCAAACTTAACCGGCGCTAACCTGCAAAGAACCAATCTTACGTTAGCGAACATCACTCATGCCTGTCTGTTTCAAGCCCAGTTAGATGACCAGAACCACTACTTTGCCCGGAAAAATGGTGCCCTATTTTCCTTGGAAGAGTTCCAGGCATACATTCAAAGATTACCCCGTCTCAAACAGGCTGGAAGCGCTCAGGACAAAGGCAGTGCAGATTCTGAACCTACAGTGTTTCTGATAGAAAGTGCCGAAGGAGAACCGATGTTGCCAGAAGCACCTACGGAGGACGAAGACGATGAAACGGTGATTGCAGAAACTTCTTCTACCCTAGGGGAACCCTTAGCATTCCAAGAAGCTCCGAAGGTAGATTCCCAATACGATGATGAGACGGCGCTAGTAGAAAACCCTCAACGAAGCAATTAGCTGTTGAGGGTGTTAAAAACTCTAGAACCCTATGAAGTATTCGTTAGGTTTCGCTAACGCCCAATTCCACTTACTAGCGCTAGTGGGTTTATTTGTAAATGTTAGGTAAAGGAAATTTGGAGCAGCGATTTAATCTCCAGTTTTCCCACCCTCAGTTAGCCCACTTAATCAAACTAGACAGCCTGCTACAAGCGTTTTTCACTAAACTTTAATCAGCCTGTAGTTACGCAAAATTTTCCGTCCCTACAAACGGTTTAAAAAATTATTGATATAGCAGCAATCGGTGTTAAAAAGTGGATTCTACCGTCTACTGATTACCCGTTCTCCGCTTGAGACCCAGATTCCGGTAATTTGTACCCGTAGAAGTTAATGCAATATTCACTAATCCGAACCCCTGTTTGTTGTTCAATTTCTTTAAGCAGGGTTTCAGGCAGTTCTACATAAACATCTAAAATCTGATTGGTATCCAGACAGTTTACGTGGCTGTGAGCGTCGCTGATATTGCCGTACAAACGACCATCCGCACGCTCAATACACTCAATAATGCCTTGAACCGATAGCGCTTCTAAATTTTGATACACGGATGTATGACCGATGTCCTTACCTTGGTGGTTCAAGCGGTCATAAATTTCTCGCGCCGACAGGTGTTCTTTCGCTTGCCACAGCAATTCCAGAATGAAGCGGCGTTGACGGCTCACGCGCATACCCAGCGCTTGACACCGATTTAAGGCATCCTCTAACGAGCGAATAGGTTTAACCGCTGCCGCTTCTTTTTGCATACTTTAGACTTTGACACGCTTGCCTGCTAATCCAAACTCATTTCCACTTTAACCTAGCTATTCTCGGAATGTCCACCGTCCCAATATTCTAGGACAGCACTATCGAGTGCAGCCGATTAATTGATTCTATTGTTGCAGTAAATTTTCTTCTAGAAGCCGGGCGATCATGGCGGTTCTAGAAGTGACACCTAACTTGCCAAAAATCCGGCGTAAATAGGTAGCAACTGTCCAATGGGTAATGCCCAGCTGATTCCCAATACACTTGTTGGGAAGACCCTGTGCGACCAATCGGGCAATCCGCTGTTCTTGGGGACTGAGGCTAATCCCGCGTTCTGACTTGGGGCGACAACGCACCAAATAATAGTGGGTTCCGTCAACATCAGATTCAAAGATTACTTCATCCACCGTCTGCTCAGATTTTTGAATCCCTTTGGATGGACTAACAGAATCAACTTGTTCTACAAGGTGCTTGAGCATTTCTTGGGGGATCATTGCCTCTCCTTGTTCTTTGGTTTTCATTTAACGATCAGAACTCGTAATTTCACGCAAAGTATCAGGAGTAGATGCCCGATCTTTATCAAATCTTCACATAGCCTTGTGGAAAATACTTACTTCCTGACATAGTGCTGCTACAGGAAAATTGAGATGGATTTCGGAGATGGATGAATCCCCCAGATTTTTTGCTGAATGCATCGTATTTGTTCTATGCTGAAAAACCTGGAAGCGAAGCCTCAAGTTGCCTGTATTGTAAAGATTGCAAACCTGTACGCCGTATAGTTGCTGAAAGAATATAAGACTAAAGTGCGATTAAGTGAGATTAAGTGCGATCGCGCTGAGTGGATGTCGCCAAACAAAATGTCTGTTAACGCAGTTATAACAGCGTGGATAACAAAAAGCTAACGACATCTTACAGCTAAAGCTCCTTTCTACCCTGGTCAAAAAGGGAAATGACGGTGGAAAGGCTATCAAGAGACATCAAGCGAATTGTCGCTAGCCCGATACAAAGCGTGGGACAACTAATTTAGAGCTGGGACTGGCGTGAGATCGGAGCAAGGCTGCAACAATGTAGAGAGAAGCCAGCGCTAGCCAGCGCTATTGTCGGCATTCAAAGTGTGTCACCTTAACAATGGTTCAATGACGACAGCAATCGCGCTCAATTCTGACTTGATTCAAACTCTGGATCTGTCGCCGGTGCAGTCGGCGATCGAAAAGTTGCTCCAAGAGGGAGCGATCGCATCCTCGGAACAGCAACTGCGTTTTGAGATTGACTATCCCCGCGAACCGGAAGATCCACGAGAACTCTCCGAAATCCCAGAAGTCCGTCTATGGTTTATTCGCTTAGATGCCCAATATCCCTGGATGCCCTTTCTGCTGGATTGGAAATCCGGTGAACTCGCCCGCTACACTGCTATGCTCGTGCCACACCAGTTCAATCGGACAGAAGGGATTGAGTACAATCCCGAAGCCCTAGAGATTTTTGTAATGCAAAAAATCTTTGTCCTGACACAATGGATGAAGCAGATGGGAATCCCCAGTACCTCTCGTGTAAAGTCAATGGCTAAAATGCTCGGCTATGAGCTGGATGATGCCTTCTTTGAGTTAATCGGCTGATCTAGCCGTCCTAAATGCTTCGTGAAAGCGAGATTCCCGACTTCTCTAAGAAGTCGGGGATCTAAACCACTGGTATCTCACAACTAACATGGGATTACTATTGCTATAGATACATAGATAGCAGATCAGCCTAACTCCTAACTCCTCAGCCGTCTTTCACTCACTCCTCAGCCCTCAATCCTAAACTCCTAACTCCTCAGCCGTCTTTCACTCACTCCTCAGCCCTCAGCCCTCAGTCCTCAGTCCTAACTCCTAACTCCTCAGCCCTCAGTCCTCAGTCCTAACTCCTTTTTAAAGATAGCCTTCCAGCGTTTCAGGTTAAAATCAATTGCGGAAGACTCTAAAACATTGGGAGAGGTTCCGTTGCCTACACTTGGCGTCAATATCGATCACATTGCCACCATTCGGCAGGCACGACGGACAGTAGAACCAGATCCGGTGGCAGCCGCGGTGCTGGCAGAACTTGCCGGTGCCGATGGGATCACGGTGCATCTGCGGGAAGACCGGCGGCATATTCAAGACCGAGATGTGCGATTACTGCGGCAGACAGTGCGGACTCATTTAAATTTGGAGATGGCACCCACCGAAGAAATGGTCGCGATCGCTCTCGACATCAAACCCGATTACGTCACTCTCGTGCCCGAAAAACGCGAAGAAGTGACGACAGAAGGCGGATTGGATGTTTCCAGTCAAATCGACCGAATTGGGGAAATGGTGACAAAGTTGCAAGACACCGGAATCCCCGTCAGCTTGTTCATCGACGCCGATCCCGGTCAGATTATGGCAGCTGCGATTATTAAGGCGAAGTTCATTGAACTGCACACGGGTTGCTATGCCGAAGCAGCAGATGAAACCAGTCGAGAGAAGGAATTAGCCGTGTTAGCCAAAGGATGCGAGCAAGCGCGTGCTGCTGGCATCCGGATCAACGCCGGTCACGGTCTTACCTACTGGAACGTTTACCCTGTTGCTTGCCTTGAAGGGATGGAAGAACTCAATATTGGTCATACCATTATTAGTCGAGCAGCTCTTGTCGGAATAGAACGAGCCGTTCGAGAGATGAAACAAGCAATGTTCGGTCATTGGTAACAACTGAAGTGTCATGAGTGATGAGTCTTCAGTCACTCGCTAATGACTCATCACCGATTGCTAACAACCCATTACCCATTAACAACCTATTAAGATGCAAAATTACTACTACGTTCTGGCTAGCCAACGCTTTTTACTCGAAGAAGAACCCTTGGATGAAGTCCTCAAAGAGCGTACCCGTAACTACCACGAACAAGAAAAAGAAATTGATTTTTGGCTAGTCAAGCAACCGGCATTTTTAGAGGCACCGGAAATGGCAGCAATTAAGTCTCAGTGCCCTCAACCTTCTGTGGCAGTCATTTCTACGAATTCCCAATTTATTACCTGGTTAAAGCTGCGGTTAGAGTTTGTGCTGAGCGGGGAATTTCAGGCACCTTCCCAAAGTATCCCTAATCCACTTGCTTCCCTCGCATCCGTTTCCTGAGAAGGCAAAAGTAAACAGTTAAAAATTAAGGAAAAAAGCAAAAAGGAAAAACTGAAAACATGAAAAAAATCTTTCTTTTGCCTTTTGCCTTTTTTCTTTTGCCGGGTGCAGTTGCTTCTGCTCAATCGTCGCCTCCCACTTGCCAGCCGCCTCCCCAAGGCGAGTATTTGGTATTAGTGGGAAGCCAAACGAGGGAAAGTCAAGAGCAAATTCAACGAACGTTGCCTAACAACACAAGTACGTCAACTTGTAAATATCTTGAAGATACGATGACGCGGATTGGTGGCTTCAGGAGCGTGGAAGATGCCAACGGTTGGGCACGTTATCTGAATGAGATTGTTGGGCTATCGGCTTTCGTTCTCCGACCTCCAGAGGCACCGGCAAATCCAAATGCACCCACCTATAAACCGCAGGCACTCGGTGCTGGTTATGCGGTGTTGGTGGATTATTCAAGCAAACCGGAAGTAGCGGCTCAAGTACGGCAGATGTTGGGTCGCGATGTTGGCTTGGTTTCCTATGTCCAACGTCCTTATTTACTGGCGGTTTACACAACCAATTCAAATGAGGCAAATTCGGCTTTAAGAAGATTGAGCGATCGCGGTTTTTTGGTGATGCTAGTCGATAGCCGCCGAGTGACACTGCTCAGATCGTCAGTGGTGAGTAGATAGCCAATCGTAGCGGTCGGTCATTAGTCCTGGTCAATCGCGAATCACTAATGACCAATCGCTAATATGCTGGCCCTGCTAAGCAGGAGACGGCGATGCCGAGTGCTGAACCCACAATCACCTGAAACGGTGTATGTCCCAGTAACTCCTTGAGACGGTCTTCGTTAAACTTGTGATGTTCTTGAAATAGCTCATCGATAATTTGGTTCAGGATGCGAGCTTGCTTACCCGCAGCCTGACGGACGCCAGCGGCATCGTACATGACGATAACGGCAAAAATGGTGGCGAGCGCAAATTCAATGCTGTCCCATCCCACTGTTTGTCCAATGCCGGTTGCCAGCGCTGTTACCAATGCTGAATGAGCGCTTGGCATCCCGCCAGTGGTAACTAAGACGCGCACATTCACCTTGCCATGTTGGGCTAAGTCGATGATCAGCTTGGATGCTTGAGCAATTAAACAAGCTACGGTTGCAACCAGTAGCACATGGTTTTCTAGGATGTGGGCAAAGTCCTGCATTTTGTTTTGCGTTGGGTAAAAACGAGCAGCATTGCAAGTTAGGAGCGTTTAGGAGTGAGGGGCTTATTTTCTAGTGAGTGCGAGTAGTAATGAAATCTGCGATCGCAATCAGGGGATTAGCTTTTTCTCCAAAGGTTGCCAGTTCTCCTTTGGCGGCGTCAATCAGTTGCTGAGCCTTAACTTTTGATTCCTCAAGTCCCCAAAGCCTTGGGTAAGTTGCCTTTTGGGCTTGAATGTCCTTCCCAGCAGTTTTCCCCAACTCCTCCTGAGTCGCCGTGATATCCAAAATGTCATCCACAATCTGAAACGCCAACCCAATATTTTGGGCGTAGCGAGACATCCGTTGCAAGGTTTCCATTTCTGCTCCCGCTAAAATCGCGCCGCAGACCACACAAGCTTCTAGTAGCGCACCTGTTTTGTGGGTATGAATGAAAGTGAGCGTTTCTTCCTGAATATCCGGCTTTCCTTCAGATTCCAAGTCAACGACTTGACCGCCCACCAATCCCGCAGCACCAACTGCTTTGGCTAACTGAGCAATTACCTGCAACACTCGCGCTGCCGGTACATTCTGGGTATTTGAGGCAATGAACTCAAAGGCGTATGTCAGTAGACCATCCCCCGCCAGAATGGCAATATCTTCACCATAAACCTTATGGTTGGTCAATTTGCCCCGCCGGTAGTCGTCGTTATCCATCGCCGGTAAGTCGTCGTGAATCAAGGACATGGTATGAACCATCTCCAAGGCGCAAGCAGTGGGCATCGCCATTTCTAGGGTGCCTCCAGCCAGTTCGCAGCTGGCAAGGCAAAGAATCGGACGCAGGCGCTTGCCTCCAGCTAAAAGCGAGTAGCGCATCGCCTCATAAATTTTCTCTGGGTATGTGACTGGGAGGGAACTATCCAGAGCTGCTTCTACCAGAGCCTGTTGTTGAGTCAGGTAGGTTGAAAGGTCAAAGGTCGCTGATTTACCTTTGGGAGCATGAAGGTCATCTGTCGCTAACATCCCGTGATTCCTTGTAGCACAGTCGTTTCCGTAACAATTTTACGGGGCTTTGGGTCACAAAAAGTTACGAATTATGAGCGATCGGTGTTGAGTGATGGAATTCGTCCAGAATCCTCGCGCCTCAAACCGCCTTCATTCAAAACTAGAGATAGCGCTGGCTGTAGCTCCAGACTGTATTTTGCAGCAGCATCGCGACGGTCATTGCGCCAACCCCGCCGGGAACTGGGGTGATAAACTTCGCGACCTTTTGGACGGAATCAAAGTGGACATCTCCCACCAAACGGGATTTCCCGGCGTCGTCGGTGACGCGATTGATGCCAACATCGATTACGACAGCACCAGGTTTAACCATTTCGGCGGTAATCAGCGCTGGACGACCCACGGCTGCCAGCAGAATATCAGCGTTGCGGGTAATGGCTGGGAGATCGTGCGATCGCGAATGGGTGATGGTAACGGTGGCATCTGCGTCTAAGAGCATCAAAGCCAACGGCTTGCCCACGAGGATACTTCGCCCTACGACTACTGCCTGTTTTCCCTTCACATCAATCTGGTATTCCTGCAACAGGCGCATGACTCCGGCTGGCGTGCAGCTGCGTAAACCAGCTTCAGAGCGCACCAATCGCCCCAAGTTCAGCGGGTGCAGTCCGTCAGCGTCTTTATCTGGATCGATTTGATGCAGCAGGGAAACAGCGTCTAGGTGGTCGGGTAGGGGCAGCTGAACGAGAATTCCATCAACCCGCTCATCTTGATTCAGGTTTTGAATGACTTGCTCTAGTTCTGAAGCGGTTGTTTCCGCCGGGAAATGGGAACCATAGGAGGCAATCCCGACTTTGGCACAGGCGCGTTCTTTATTCCGCACGTAAGCAGCGCTGGCTGGATTATCGCCAACCATCAGCACTGCCAGTCCTGGAGGGCGTCCTGCCGTGGCTTGTATTTGCTGAATTTGCTCTTGTAGCTGTCCGTAAATTCGTTCAGCGAGGGCTTTACCGTCTAATAGTTGGGCGATTGATTCGTCCATTGTGGTGTCAGAAATGTGGGCAGGAATTCGTTCTTTGGGGATGAAACAGAGCGCATCTGTCATAGGATAGTTTCGCAGATTTCCCACCCTTACTGCCAAAGGATAATGAGAGAAAAGGAACGCGATCGCGTTTTTCCTTTTGCCTTGTAGCTGCATCTTAGGGGGATTTCCTTCGCCTTCTTTGCGTTTAATCTTATTTGAGACAGTCCTGCCCGACTGTAAATCTTTGGAAGATTCACTATATTTGTACCAGTCAGAGCCATCTGGATAGGGATAAGTATTAATACCGAAATAGTGAGAAACTTGAGATTTCCCCGATGCAAGATATGAGGTCAGTCAAAATCCGGGTATTGCAATTCAGCACCACCACACTACTTTTGGGTGGGTTGTTCGGCTGCGGTCATGTGGCTCAGTCTGGATTGGGTCTGTTTAACAACCGCAGTGTCCCGATCACCAGTATTAGCGATCTTCAACAGAGTTATGAGGGCAACCCGACGGTTTATCTGGAAGGCAAGGTAGCATCTCAAGCGCCTTTTGTGGGAAGCGGCGCTTATGAATTGCGAGATGCGACGGGAAAAATATGGGTTTTCACCAGCCAGAGTCTCCCCGATAGAGGAGATGAAGTTTTAATCAAGGGGAAAGTGCAGTATCAAAGCATTCCCTTAGCGGGGAAAGATTTAGGAGAAGTTTTTCTTCAGCAGCAGGAACAGCTAGAGCGGAAGCCAGCGAAGAAGGGAGCGCCTTTACTACCGGAAGGAACTTATGAACAATAAACCCATTGTTGAGGTAGCGATCGCAATCCTCTATCGCCAGGGCAAATTTCTCCTCCAGCTGCGCGACAACATCCCCGGTATTCTCTACCCCGGACACTGGGCATTTTTTGGCGGACACATCGAACCTGGGGAAACGCCAGACGAGGCTATCAAGCGGGAACTGCTGGAGGAAATCGGCTATACACCGCCCACGTTATCATTGTTTGGCTATTATCCCGATACCTATGTTCTTCGCCATGTCTATCAGGCACCGCTTCCCGTGGAACTCAACCATCTGGTGCTAGGAGAAGGCTGGGATATGGATTTATTAACGCCTGAAGAAATTCAACGCGGCGAGGGTTACTCTGAAAAAGCTGGGCAATTACGACCGTTAGGCCCTCCTCACCAAAAAATTTTACTGGATTTTATGGACAAGTTTCCTCAATTGACTGCGTAGCCAGAGGCATAACTTTTCACTTGTTATGAACCCCGATTTCAAAACCTCAACATGATGCAATCAGCAAACAAATTACCGCGATGGGTCGTTTTAGGATTGGCATTTCCCCTCGCCGTTCTCAATGGTTGGCTATTGCTACTCGTGTTGCAATATTTTCAACCTCTGGTTAACGTTTTTGTTGCTGCACTCTTGCTGGCTTTTGTATTAGAGTATCCTATCCGGTTTTTACAGCAACAAAAAGTTAAACGGAACAATGCGGTCGTCGCCGTTTCCCTGGTGGCATTGCTAATTTTGGTAGGTTTAGGACTTACCTTAGTTCCGATCATTTGGCAACAGCTCAACGAACTGGCGAATATCTTGCCTAGCTGGATTGATTCGGGGAGGCAACAACTCCAAGCTTTTCAAATTTGGTCTGAAACTCAGCAACTTCCAATTAACTTGGGTGGAATCGTTACTCAACTAACAGACCGATTATCCAGTCAACTTCAAAACGTAACGGGTAGAATTCTTAATTTTGCCTTTGATACGATTGGCAGTGCTGTCAATGTCCTGCTAACAGTGGTTCTAACTTTCTATCTAATATTAAATGGAGATCGTCTCTGGGACGGAATTTTTAAGTGGTTTCCGGCTAGCTTTAGTTCCCAAGTAAGACAAGCTCTCCGCGAAGATTTCCACAATTATTTTATCGGTCAGGCGACGTTCGCTGCTTGGAGCGGATGTGTGATCACGCTGGCATTTCTGGCTTTGCGAGTGCCGTTAGGATTATTGTTTGGAATTGCAATTGGTTTTTTGGCTCTTTTTCCCTTTGGTGCCGGAATCGGTATCAGCATTGTTAGTCTGCTAGTAGCATTACAAAATTTTTGGCTAGGGGTGGAAGTGTTAGCTGTAGCCGCCGCCATCGATCAAATCAATGCTAATTTCATCGCGCCTCGCATTTTAGGTGGTTTTACTGGCTTAAATCCTGTTTGGATTTTGCTTTCGCTGTTGATAGGCGCGAAGCTGGGAGGGCTATTGGGGTTATTAATTGCCGTACCTTTAGCGAGTTTTATCAAAAGTACCGCAGATAGCTTGCGCGACGGCAAATGGAACGAGATAGAGGAGATTGAATCTGAACCTACATCCTTAAATGTTTCGCCCGTCATAGCGTCTAAGAGCTTAGCGAGTGATGCCGGGAGTTGATGACTGTTTTAATTGGTACAAATGCCCCTTGAGAAGGCAAGACTAATAAATGTTTCTTGAATCAACGCCGATAGTTTGGCATAACGGAAAGTTAGTTGAACGGGAAAATGCTGCGCCTTCTATTGCTAGCCATTCTCTGCATTTAGGTATCGGCGTTTTTGATGGGATCATGGCTTATTGGAATCGCGATCGCTATTACATTCATCGCTTAGATGCACATTTAGACCGCCTTCGCAATGGTTCTACACATATTGGTTTGGGTTTTTCTTGGTCGAACGAAGACCTGAAAGCAGGTCTTTTGGCACTTTTAGAGGCAGTTCCGGCAACAAATTACTATATCCGACCGATTGTTTATCGTTCGGTGCCTCAACTGAACTTTAACGATACAATGCCGGTCGATGTGACCATCTTGGCAGTGACGATTCCTCGCGATGTTGATAAATCTTTGACTTGCCACATCTCCCCTTATGAACGGGTTTCTGGTAACGCAATTCCAGTGGCGTGGAAACTCTGTGGAACTTATGTAAACAGTTATTTAGCTCGTCGTGCTGCTGAAGTAGCTGGATTTAATGATGCGATTTTGCTTGACCAACAAGGCAGAATTACTGAAGCGGCGGTAGCTAATCTTTTTATTCTGCAAAAGGATACAGTAATTACGCCTGCGCTGACTCCCAATATTTTCCCTGGTATCACCCGCGCCACACTGCTTGATATTGCAGGGGAATTAGGAATTGAAGTGGTTGAACGGGATGTGCGACCAGAGGAATTAGGGAATTTTGACGGAGCTTTTCTCGCTGCGACGATGATGGAATTGAAGCCATTAGCAAGTATTCATCCTTATCAGTATGATTCGGCAAATCATCCTCTATTTAGACGCTTTTTGAAGGAATTTCGCGAAATCACGCACCAATAGGCATGATTTTTAGCATCTCGCAAACTTCCTTTTGTGGAGACACCATTAATTGCGCCTCTACATCCCCAAACGGTTGAAGACGTTAAGTGCAAGATTTCAGGTTAACAAACTGCAAACAACGGCAAGAGATACCTGCGGTAAAGTCATTAAAGACCACGGCATAGCACTGACTTTCCATGAACGTTCCTGACTCGGCATCTACCCCGACCGAACCCAAAATCCGTAACGCTGACTCTCGACTGGTGGATCGCAGCAAGCTGAGTAAGATGTACCACCATTATGTAGAAGTGAAGGATAAGTATCCTCATGCGCTGCTGCTGTACCGGGTGGGAGACTTCTTTGAAACCTTTTTTCAGGATGCGATCGCTGTATCGAGAGAATTAGAACTTGTCCTCACCAGCAAGCAAGCGGGAGAAATTGGTCGGGTGCCGATGACGGGAGTGCCGCACCATGCTTGGGAACGCTACACGACTCAGCTGGTGGAGAAGGGATATGCGGTGGTGATCTGCGATCAGGTAGAAGACTCCGCCGATACTGACCCTGGAAAGCTGGTGAAGCGGGAAGTGACGCGGATTCTCACCCCCGGTACGTTGCTGGAAGAAGGAATGCTGAATGCGCGTCGCAATAATTACCTGGCGGCGGTGGTGATTGCCGGGAATCATTGGGGTTTAGCTTATGCAGATATTTCTACTGGGGAATTTTTAACTACTCAATCGAGTGAATTAGAGCATTTGACGCAAGAATTGATGCGTTTGCAGCCTTCTGAAGTTTTGGTGCCAACGAATGCGCCAGATTTAGGCAGTTTGCTGCGACCGGGGGAGACTTCCGAGCATTTGCCCAGTTGTTTACCGCCATCTTTTTGTTATGCATTGCGAGCGCAAACTCCTTTTACTGCGGGTGAATCGAGACATCGATTATTGCAGCGGTTTAAAGTGCGAAGTCTGGAAGGACTCGGTTGCGAACACCTCCCCCTGGCTGTCCGCGCTGCGGGTGGTTTGCTGGAATATTTAGAAGACACCCAGAAAGAAAACCTCGTTCCTCTCCAGTTCCTCCGCACCTACACCCTCAGCGATTATCTAATTCTTGACCACCAAACCCGCCGCAATCTAGAAATTACGCAAACGGTGCGGGATGGCACCTTTCACGGTTCCCTGCTTTGGGCGTTGGATAGAACTAGCACAGCGATGGGGGGACGTGCCTTGCGGCGGTGGTTGCTGCAACCTCTACTGGATATAAAAGGCATTGCAGCGCGGCAAGATACGATTCAAGAATTAGTCGAAAATAGCTTCTTGCGGCAAGATTTGCGCCAATTGTTGCGGCAAATTTACGATTTAGAACGGCTAACGGGTCGCGCTGGTTCCGGCACGGCGAATGCGAAGGATTTAGTTGCTTTAGCGGATTCTCTGGCAAAATTGCCGGAATTAGCGGAACTGGTGGCGGATGCTTACTCTCCGTTTATGAGAGCTTTGCAGAAGGTGCCGCCGGAATTGGAACAACTGGCAAAGAGACTCAGCGCCCATTTGGTAGACGCGCCTCCCATCCATATCAAGGAAGGCGGTTTGATTCGCCCCAATGTGAATGTCCAGTTGGATGAAATGCGAAATCTTGCCCAAGAGGATCAGCAATGGGTAGCGAATTTGGAGGTGACGGAAAAGGCGCGAACGGGTATTTCCACGCTGAAGGTGGGCTTTAATAAGACATTTGGCTACTACATCAGCATCTCTCGCACCAAAGCCGACCAAGTTCCGGATAACTACATCCGCAAGCAAACGCTGACGAATGAGGAACGCTACATTACTCCGGAGTTGAAGGAGAGAGAAGCGCGGATTTTGACGGCGCGGGATGACTTAAATCGCCTGGAATATGAGATTTTTACTTCTTTAAGAGAAGAAGTGGGGCAATACGCAGAACAAATTCGCACGATTTCTCGTGCGGTGGCGGCGGCTGATGTGCTGTGTGGTTTGGCTGAGGTGGCGGTTTATCAGGGTTATTGCTGCCCTCAGATGGTGGAAGGTCGGGAAATTCGGATTATTGATGGGCGTCATCCGGTGGTTGAGCAGTCTTTGCCACCTGGGTTTTTTGTGCCGAATTCGACTGGGTTGGGGAGAAAGGGGGATACGAACCGCAAAGACGCGAAGAGCGCGAAGGAAGAAGGGGAAGAAGAGGGAAGACCGGATTTAGTGATTTTGACGGGTCCGAATGCGAGTGGGAAGAGTTGCTATTTGCGGCAGGTGGGGTTGATTCAGTTGATGGCACAAATTGGTAGTTTTGTGCCAGCCAGGGCGGCGACTTTGGGAATATGCGATCGCGTTTTTACCCGTGTCGGTGCGGTAGATGATTTGGCGACGGGTCAATCTACCTTTATGGTGGAGATGAACGAGACAGCAAATATTCTCAATCACGCAACGGCGAAGTCTCTGGTTCTGTTAGATGAGATTGGTCGGGGGACGGCTACGTTTGATGGTCTTTCGATTGCTTGGGCGGTGGCAGAGTATCTTGCCAGTGAAATTCGGTCGCGGACGATTTTTGCGACTCACTACCACGAATTGAACGAACTGGCTTCAATTTTGCCCAATGTGGCAAATTACCAGGTGACGGTGAAGGAGTTACCCGACCAGATTATCTTTTTGCATCAGGTGCAACCGGGAGGTGCTGACCGTTCCTATGGCATCGAAGCGGGTCGGCTGGCAGGTTTACCCGCGCCCGTGATTCAACGCGCCAAGCAGGTGATGAGCCAAATTGAAAAGCATAGCAAAATTGCTATCGGGCTGCGCCAAGGCGGGCAGGTAGAGGAATCATCTACCTTCTAGGGAGGAAATGCATACTTCTGTTTTTTTGACAAGATTATTTTCCCCATACTCAGTCCACTTGATAAATAATCAAGCGGGACTGAAATCAGTAAATCTTTATACAAAATTGCTAACAATTCAGTAGTTTCTGGGTTTCATTTAGGCACCTAGAGGGCGCACATTAGTATTAGGGATCGGGCACCGTAGTTCTACTAAAAAAAGATTAATTAGGGAACTTATTTGCAGGGTGTTAGTGTCTGAATTCCTATGAACCAGTACGCATTAGCACTTTTCGTAGCAACTCTAAACGAGTTAGCGTTCCGAAAGGTGGCATCTCCAAAAGGAGATTCACAGCATTAACGAGAAGGCTCGCTTCAAGAATTAGGGAAAAGCAATCTGCAAGTCAATTCATACTTAATTTGCCGGAATCTTTAACTTTTTCCGGAAATTATAAGCATCTGGGTGCATATTCTACCAATACAATTAATGCCCTTTGTAATAACAGCACCCCTGTCAATGTTTGCTATGGAAGAAGTTACTACCCCTGCCTCTCCCACAGAAACTATCGCTCAAAAGGTTAGCCAGCTAAGTCTAATTGTTCAGGCTTTGGTGTTGACGGGCATTTTATCTTTGACCGCTACACTAACGCTCCCCAATCGCAAAGTTACTATTTCAAATCCTCGTTCTGGGGTTAGTTTATTAACATCGGTTCAGAATGCGGTTTTGCAGGACGTGTCTCAACATTCAGGGTTGCCAAAGTCGGCGCTAAACATTGTCCAAACTCAACCGCAAACTTGGTCTGATGACTGCTTAGATATTAATAACTTGGAGGTGCTTTGCACCGAGATGCAAGTTCCTGGCTGGCAAGTCACGGTAGGGAATGGGCAACGCCGCTGGATTTATCGCACTAATGCCTCTGGCTCGATGGTGAAGCTGGCTCAAGGCGTCACACCCAATCAATAGAGCAGAAAGTAGGGAAGGTTACTGGCGATCGCTATCGAACGTATATAATTCGTGCATCTAGTTTCAGCGATCGCAATGCGTAATAGATACTTTTCGCACTGGATTGGTCGGGAAATGACCCCGCTAAAATGTAATTTCCTAAATTTGACTTGGCGATCAATGCATCGGGTACGCACTGACGCACTTGTTCCAGCGTGGCTTCACTTCCGGAGGGAACCACGACCACATAGTGATATTTAGGCAGGCGTCCCAGAACGATTAAATTGCCTTCCTGACGAGTATTAAAACCGGGTCTTTGCGATATATTCAGTAGCTCGGAACAGGGCGATGCTTGCACGCTTGACGCTTGCAAATTCCAAATAATCCAACTAACCGCAGCTAATATAATCAACTTACTGACTCTAGGAAAAGTTTGAAAATTAGCTGTTAGTTTGTTGTCAGCGATTGGTTGTGTAAAAGTGGGTTTAATCAAGATATATGCTAATCGCGAGTAGATGCACAAATCCTCTTCAAACGGTGAAGTTAAAAGAAATTTCACGCTGGGTGTGCCGCTTTAGGCTGAAATATTCAGTGGGGGTGCGATCGCTTTCGCTGGATCTGCCAAGTTGATCTTCTCTCCCTGGATGCAGTAAATAATTGTTGCCTGTTCTCGTCCCCGCAATTGAATGGCGCGGACAGCAGGCCCGTGATAGCGATCGCTTGCATAAGCAAATGTACTGCCACTGACAATCATTTGATAGGGGTTGTGAATTTTTACTTCTTTATTCATCGGTTCCAGTCTGGCGGCAACATTGACGGTATCCCCCAAGACTGAATAATTCAGGCGTCGGGAACCTCCCACACTTCCGGCAACCACTGGACCCGTGTGAATGCCAATCCCTATCTCAATCGTAGGCTTGTTAGCGTTGTGGAAGCGCTGGTTGAGCTTTTTGAGTCGTTCCTGCATCGCAATTCCTGCCGCGATCGCATTTAGGGCGTCCTGTTGAATTTCTTCCGGCGTGGTGTGCGAAAACGGAATCCCGAAAACCGCCATAATTGCATCCCCAATATATTTGTCGATCACACCGCCACGATCCATGATGCAATCTGTCATGGCGTCTAGGAACAGGTTCAGCCACTCGATTAATTCCCCCGGCGGTAGTTTCTCGGAAATACTGGTAAAACCCCGGATATCGGCAAATAAAACCGTGACCATCATTTCTTGGGCTTGCAGCTTCCCTTTGTGGAAGATTTCGTCTTTCCGGTGCCAAATGAGGTCAGCCATTTCTGGCGCAACGTGCTTGGCAAACAAACTCATCAGCTGCTGCTTTTCATATTGTTCTCGCAGCTGAACGCCGATCCCAGCAGCGATCGCGGTTCCCACAGGTGCGACGATGGGCAACCACCAGCCATCGTCGATGAAGGCACTCAGGGCAAAGATTACCCAACCACTTGGTAACAAAATAGCGATCGCCATTCGCGCCCACACTCCCTGTTTTAACAACAGCCAGCTAGTAATCGGGGCAATCCCCAACAACAAGAGCATCACTGCCGTTTTAGGCACCGTTTGCAGCAGCTTGTCGTTCAGCAAGTTATCAATTAACGCCGCATGGAGATAAACTCCAGCGGTCGGGGGATTTTGATTGTAAGGCGATCGCAAGCGATCGATAGCGGTTGCCGTGACACCGACTAAAACAAACTTGTTGGCGAAGGCTTTCGCGTCAACTTTGCCTTCCATGATTGAGGCATAAGAATAGGTGGAGACATTTTGGGTTGGCCCAGGCCAGTTAATCCAGACATCTTTACGCCTCTGAACCTCAGCCAGATGAGGCAGGGATACCGCCTCTGGTGCCTCTAGCAGCATTGCTAAACCGAGAGCGGGTTTGGTGCCAAAAAAGAGGGCTGCCTGTCGGCTAATGCCGTCTGCGTCGGGATTGTGCCAAATTTGACCTTCCCCAAGTGCCGCTTTTTTTAATTCGGGTAATATTTCCAGAGGTTGCCCTCGATTGTCCCAAGCCGTTGCCAAGATGACATTGCCAGATTTAGCAATCGCTTTGGCAAATTCCTTATCGCCTTTGCCAGGGTCAACAAATAACACATCAAAACCAATGACTGCTGGAGATGAGGGTTTTAGCTTTTGCAACAATTGGGCATAGCGATCGCGCGACCAAGGAAATTTCCCGTATTTCTTTAAACTCGCATCGTCAATCGCAATCACCGCGACCCGACGATCCCAATTCGTCTGCGGTAAGATACTGGCGCTACGAGCTTGAAACAGCGCACTGTATACAAGCTGTTCCAGGGGTTGCCATGCCCCTATCTGCCATAACCCGACAGACAATAAACCGACCATTGCGCCCGGAACGATTGATTGACTGCTAGAAATAAAACGCTGATTTTTTTTAAACCAATTTTTGATTAACACGTTGATTCCATCAAAAACATCAACCATCGCGATTGCTTGCCTGGAAACATACGGACTTTTCCCAAGCGTTCCGCACGCTCACCGGATGGTAAATGCCCCTGATGGAATACTGAATTTATAGCAATTCTCTGTTCTTGGATGCAGTACGGTTTAACCCCACCCCTGTCCTTCCCCTTGAACGAGGCTACCGTGTATACACAAGTCTTCTTGAACTTGCAAGTCCCGTTTTGATCCCCCCAACCCCCCTTGAAAAGGGGGGCGAATTAAGTCAAAGTCCCCCTTTTTAAGGGGGATTTAGGGGGATCAATCAACGTTTTGCCAATTAATCAAAGATGTGTATACACCGTAGGGGTTGGGGGTGAGGTTACGAGTGTGTATATATGCACTAAGAGTGAGAACTGCTACAAGCTTGATTCAGACAAAACGCGATTGCATCACGAGATACGCGATCGCATCACGAGATACGCGATCGCGTCACAGTATTGGCGCTTTCAAGTTCTTTGACGACTTCTCCAGTAACTCATGCCCTTGAGAATTTTCACCTCACTCGTGCGGAGGATTTTGCCAATTGATTCGCGTTCCCAAGCTCAGATTGAGAACGCGAATTCGTGGGTTGCTGCCTCGTCTTTTCCGACTAAAAAGGAGAGGAAAAGGCTATCCGATAAAAATTATTGATTCACAGGATTCTCCGATGTCCCCGCACTATTCGGAATTTCCAATTCATAAACTTGTTGATTGCCCAAAGGATTCCGCACGACTAATCTCAGCTGCCGATTAGACGGGATTGGCACCACCGTATCGAGTTGTCCCTCGCCTCCCGTATCCACAATCTGATTATTCACTAACACTAAATTGATTGGGTCTACCGTTCCAGTGACTCTAACTTGACCATCGCCTGTCACCGATAGAACCTGTAATTTCAGTCTCGTGTCACCCGTTGTCACCTTGGGAATCGTTGGAGCCTGTCCCGGAACAATTAAAGCAGAATACCCCGGCTCTACCAACACAGTTTTCCCTCGCGCACTAAAGGCTACTTTGCCTCGGATAGTTGAAAGCCCAGTTTTCCCATTGGAACCGACGGTGACGCCAAATTCTGTGCCTCTCGTCCCAGCAACGCCCCCAGGCGTCTCCACTTCAAAGCTAGAGTTAGGGTTAGTAAAAGATCGCACTTTGGCGCTGACCTGTCCCTTATCCATATAAAGGCGCGTTTGTTTGCTACCATCCTTACTTGTCTTTAAAGTCTTGACTTGCACGTTGGTGTTTTCGGAAACCTGAACCGTACCGATGCCATCTTCCATCGCCAAAACAGCACTGGCGTCGAAGTTGGTGCTGAGACTACCGGATGCCTGCAAGCGATCGCCAACTTTCACTGGCTTTCCTTGAGTTGTTACCGTACCGTTCGTTTCTTTGACTTCTATCGAGCGTGGACTAACCGCAGCTCGAACACTTTCGGAGATAAACGATAAGGAAGTAAGGACTAAGCTACCGGCTAACAGGGATAATCCTAGTAGGGTGACTGGAAAAACAGGGAACTTCATAGAGAATCGGGAGCCATAACGGGTGAACGCAAAGACGATTTAAGGACTACTGAAAGAAAAAAAGGTTTCTACAGCAACTTTGGTATGATTCTTCGCTTGCAACAATTTCAAATCAGGATTCTGACAGCTTCTCGCCGTTCCTGGCGGCAGTTTTTTTTGAGTTGCCTCTTGACACTGGTTGTTTCTTTCAGCTGCCTGCTGGGGACGCCATCAGCTTTAGCGGGTATCAACGACGACAACTTTGACGGGAATGTTTTTCTCCTCTATGGCGGCAATGCCTCGCTGGTTCCCCCGCGAGTGGCATTGGCAGATTCTCTTAAAGGAGGTAAACCGGCATTGTTGGTGTTCTACGTGGACGACAGTAGCGATTGCAAGCAACACGCAATCGTCGTTTCGCAGCTTCAAGCTTTTTATGGTCGAGCCGCTGATTTCATCCCCATCGACGTAGATTCGATTCCAGTACAATCCAACTTTACACCTACGGAACCGGGCTACTACTACGAAGGCCTCGTCCCCCAAACAGTCTTGCTAAACCAGAAGGGCGAAGTTGTCCTCAACCAAAAGGGTACGGTGGCGTTTGAGAAAGTAGACGATGTTTTCCGTGAAGTGTTTAACTTGTTACCTCGCTCAGAATCGGTGGAGCTGAAGCGGCGACTCGTGAATGAGTTTAATACGGAGTTAGCGAAGTAAGTGGAGTTTTGTGGGTGGAGCATCTTGACTGTTTCAATTTCCGACAGGCGCGATCGCTCAACTCACAAGACAAAATCCTTGACAAATTTAGCAAAGTGTTCGTTTGCTCTCACTTCTTCAGTTTCTTCAGTAGCAAGAAACTCGATTCCTGCTCAAAAGGGGTGATTCAAAGTTTTGTGCAAATACTAAACTTCTATCTTGAGCTGTAATCTAAATCATATTAAATCTCTAGCTATAGATTGAGTTAGGTGCTGTTTTGAACAAATAACCTGAGTATCAAATAGCAGCAATCTTAACCATGAATTCTTCGATTTTTTCTCAAGCCTGTCTTTTACCGTCTGCAATCATTGACTTATCTGCCAAAGTTGCTGAATCAGGTCAGATAACAATTACAGACCGTTGCGTACTCAGAACAGCACTGCTTGAAAATTCTCTCAGCGAAGATGAACAACTTTTGCTGAACCGAATGCTTTATGCGGTTCATCGGGGACGTCTGGCGCTGGTTAATGAATTTTAGCTTCTGAATGTAAATCTTGATTATTCGGTACCTTTTTTAATCGTAATTACTGCGACTCTCTCTGAAATTATTGACTTTTGAAAAAGAAAATTATTCCTTATCTCCATTGGTCTATTCGCTACCAAGTAGTAGGAATTAAAAATCGACGATTGCACTAATGATTAGGGTCATCTACTACCATAAGCCGGTCTTTGGTAGCGCCTGTTAGCGAGTTGTTCGCGACTTTGGCGACCAATTTGACCATTCACTAGAGGCAAAGACTTTTGCGGGTAGTTCATTCAGTACTTCGGCTGGAGCATATACCTGATACAGGTCAATACAGCAGCCGCACCCTTCATTATTGGACAAGTATCGGATTTTGCCTTTCCACTTTTTAATCCATTCCTTGACTAACTCTTGTTCGGGTGTTTTAGCATCAACACAAATGCTGGCTTTCGGCATTGAGATTTTCTCCAGTCAGAGGAATAGATAATACTGAACTGATAAAGCTTTAAGAAGTAAAAGTTCTACACAAAATCGGTCGTTATTTTTTGCTGTTTCATTGGGTCTGCCTTTATCTAGCAATCCTAAATGATTTCTGAATGCGAGATCCCCGACTTCGAGAGAGAAATCGGGGATCTAAACCGTTGGAATTTAACAGAAGGATTACTATCTGCTAACCGGATGCGATCGCTCTCATCTGGCTGTCGTTCCTTGTCCAGTTGAAAAGCTCGCCTTTTCCCAATTTTAGGGTTAGCAGCGGGAACAAAATTAGACGATTTGCGATCGTATTTATTTATCTAGCTTAATCCGGTATCCGCGCGATCGCTATGCCAGAGATTTTCCAGTTGTCTTAAGGTGGTTCTCTGAACTCGACCTTGGCTTGTTTCGAGGAAAATTTCTCTGGCGAAATTTAACCGATCTCACCCAATTGGGTTATTCCATCGTAGGAAGTTGAGACCCGGAAAATAGAGCGAATATATGCCACAAAGAAAAATATTCTCTGACTTTTAAATTTCCTTGAGGGGAAAATTATGAAAATTGGAATGCACACCACAGCACGCTCTCTCAAGTCTGCTGCTACGGTTACTGTATTATCTGCACTGATAATTGCTCCAGTCGTCCTATCAGCAAATCCTGCGGCTGCTGAGCCTGACAGAGGACGGAGGGAGCAAACCTGTTTTTTGGGGATTTGTTGGGATCGAGGAGAGTCGTCAAGGCAAGACGATTATGACCGAGATGATGACTATCGACGCGATCGGCGTAACGACGATTATGACTATCGACGCGATCGCCGGAATGGTGATTATGACTATCGACGCGATCGCCGGGATGGCAGTTATGACTATCGACGCGATCGCCGGGATGGCAGTTATGACTATCGCCGCAATCGGTCAAACGTCTCCAATAACATTAATAGAATTTATCGAAATGTGTTAGGTCGTAATGCCGATCGTGAAGGACTGAGGATGTATAGACAACGGGTAGAATCCGGTTGGTCACTGGAGAAAGTCCGTCGTGACATTGCTGACAGTTCAGAAGCAGAACAAGCGATTAACCGACTTTATCAAGGTGAGCTAGGTCGTAATGCCGATCGTGAAGGACTGAGAACGTACAAAAGACGTTTAGCAGACGGTTGGTCGCTCGATCGAATCCGTCAGGATATTTCCAGAAGTAGAGAAGCCAGATCGAGAAGAGGTCAATAAACTTTTCTCCTTGCTGTATTCCTTACAGTAAGTTTCAACTTAAAGGCGCATCCACAGGTGCGCCTTTAGACAAGCGAGAAATTATGCTGGTGATTACCTACATAGGTTGTAGTTGACAAAGCAATAAGCCAAACCACTGATTCGGATCGCTCCAAATTTGGAGTGTTTTTAACCCTCTTGTCTGAAGTTCCTGTTGCATGGCGTCGAGGTTAAATTTGCGGGAAATTTCCGTGAGGATGGTCTCGCCGCTTTCAAATTCAATCGTTAAATTGAGGGCGTTAAGTGTGACAGTTTGCGATCGCATACTCCGCAGATGCATCTCAATTTGATGCTCGGATTCGTTATAAAACGCCCAGTGTTCAAACTGAGAAGGGTCAAAATTGCCATCAAAGCGCCGATTCAGGTGGTGTAGGATATTCAGATTAAACGCTGCCGTCACGCCTTGGCTATCGTTATAGGCTGCATCCAACAAATGTTTTGGTTTTTGCCGGTCTATTCCGAGTAAGAAATACTCACCCACTTGAAGCGCATCGGCAATTTGGGAGAAGAAGCGATCGCATTCTTGAGAATTTAAATTACCCAAGGTGCTGCCCAAAAAACAGATCGTTCGGCTAGGCAATTGAGTTGGTGCTAGTCGTGTCAATGCCAATTCATAAGTGCTGGCTAAAGCGTGAACCTGGAGGGAGGGATAATCAACTAGCAATTCCCTGGCACTACTTTCTAAAATGCCAGCACTCACGTCAATTGGCAGATAGCGCAGTGGGTAGCCGATTTCTTGGTAGGCATCTAGCAGAATCCGGGTTTTTGTTGAGCTACCGCTTCCCAGTTCTACCAGTTCGCTTTCCCCCGTCAACTGAGCAATTTCACCCGCGCACTTTTGTAAAATAGCTGTTTCTGTGCGCGTTAGATAATATTCAGGTAACTCACAAATTTGCTCAAATAGTTGGGAGCCTTTGTCATCGTAGAAATAGCGCGGCGTCAGAGATTTGGGAGTCTCACTTAAACCCTTCACAACATCAGTTCCGTCAATTTCTTGATTTTGTAACTGTGCCGTGGCGCTGAGTAGATGCTCTATCTGCAAGTGTTTTTCTATCGTAGATTGGGAAGCAGTTTTACCGCTTGCAGTTTTAGAAATTGTCATTTATCCTCCGTTTGTGTGGGCGCGAACAGCCGAATCATTGCGGCATCCGCTTTTACGCGATCGCGAGGGTCAAAATAGTTGGCTATAACCGTCAGCTAGTGAAACACAAAGCTATATTGAATAAAATCATGCCTGAGCTAGATGTATTTAGACTCAGGCTACTTGTTATACATTTTCCTGATAAATCGGCAGCTTATTTCAGTAAATAAAAAATCGGGCTGTGTTGATACATGATTGAAACGCCATGTACTACTATTTCTTAGCTCCTAATTTAGCGGGGGTTGGGGGAATCGAGTCAAGCAAATTCGGTCAGATTCCCCTAGCTCCTATCAATTAGAGGGAGAAATACCGATTGGATGCAGTACGGTTTAACCCCACCCAGCTCTTCCCCATTTACCCAGAGAAGTTCAATATTCTCCCCTCTCCGTTCAAGAGGGGCTGAGGGTGAGGTTCCGAGTGTGTCTATTGCACTTGAATTAAAACCGCTATAGATATAGCTACTTCGCACAGCGAAATCCAGACAAAATCTGACGGACGCTCGGATAATACCAGTTGCGGAAGCTAGAGCGCAAAGCGGCGGGACGAGTCGCCCAGCTACCACCTCTCAATACCTGATGCTCTCCATCAAAATAAGTCTTGGAATAACCAACGTAAGGGTAACTGACAAAACCGTCATAGCCATCAAAGCAGGTAGAAGTCCACTCCCAGACATTGCCGAGCATATCGTAGCAACCATAGGCACTCTGCCCAGAGGGATAAGCATTTACGGGTGTGGTTTGCCCTGCCGAGTTGTCGTGGTTACATCGCAGGGCATCTGGCTCCGCCTCGCCCCAGGGATATGTGCGGCGACACAGTGCGATCGCATCCCAACTGGCTGCTTTTTCCCACTCTGCCTCGGTTGGCAGTCGCTTCCCCACAAATCGGGCATACGCTTGTGCCTCGTACCCGGAAACGCCGCAGACTGGATGATTATCCCAAGCTGTGTCAGGTGCCCAGTATAGGGGCTGATTCACGGGATTTTCTTGCAGCCATTTCCACCCAGCTTCTGTCCACCATCGGGCATTTTGATATCCTCCCGCTTCCATAAACGCCCGGTACTGCCCGCAGGTAACGGGATAACGATCAATCGAGTATGTATCCAAGTAAACTCGGTGGACTGGGCGCTCGTTGTCTAAAGCTTCGATGGATTCGTTGCCCATCTCGAACTCACCCGCCGCAATTTCAACCATCTCCTCTAAGATGGGGTGATTGCACGTTTCCGGTAGGTTAGCACGATTTCCTACGTGGAATTGGGCGTCTCGACGCTGTAATTGCAGCACGAAAGAGATAGTTTCACTATGCTGGCTCTCATGCTGAATTAACCAGCGCCAAAGGCGTTCTTGCTCATCTAAAGGTGCAACTTCCAGGTAATCGAATACCTGTTCTCTAACTGTGTGCAGATAGCAGCGAATTTCAGTGAGCAGGGGTAAATAAACCCGTTGCATTTTGGGTAAGCCATCCGCCGCAAATAAGCGTTGATAACCAGCGATCGCATTTTGTCCCCCCTTAGAAACGGGAAGTTCTAGCGTTTTACCCGCAGTACGAACCAGCAGCCACAAAGCCTCGGTGTAAGCAATGTGCCCTAAATGCCAGCCAATCGGGCTAAAGTCGGGATGCACCTGACGACAGAAGGTGTCGTAGTTGATGCCTTCAAACAGTGCTAAAGTACCGGCACGGCAGCGCTGCATCGATTGTTTGATTTGTTGCCGCCGCTCATCAAGGGTACTCGCTCTGGCTACTTCAGAGTTGATGGATTTGAACTTCAAGGTCTTCTCCCACACTAATCATGCTTTGTTCGGGGAACCCGATCCAGTTGCCAGTAAACAATGGTTCAGATGCGATCGCTACTGCTTCTGGAAAGATAGGATCGTCCCGCAGCCAATACAGTGAGGGAACATTTGTTCCCTGAGCAAAGCGCGAGGCAACCATCCGATGTCCATCTGTGACAATTATGTTGGCAGAGATTGGTGTGTGGTAAGCATCCGCTAACTCGGTTAAAGTCATCAACGTTTTGTACAGTGCTTTTTCCAAGCTCATCCCAGGGTTAGATGCCAATTCATTCAGGAATAAGGCAAACATATGCTCGGAGTCTGTCGTGCCGTCAATAGATTGGTAAATTTCATCGCTCAGTCGGCTCCGAATCGGTTTATACAGTGTCTTGCGGAAGTTTTTGATCGCACCGTTGTGAGTGAATACCAGACGCTCGGAACGAAACGGCTGGCAGTTACTCAAATCTACTGACTGACCAGTAGTAGCGCTGCGAACATTGGCAAGGACGCATCCCGACTCAATATAACGGCTGAGGTTGGAGACATTCGTATCACCCCAAATGGGCAGCAAATTTTTGTAGATAAAGGGGTCGGTCTCTTTTTGGGCGTGATACCAGCCAATTCCAAAACCATCGGCACTAACGACACCAGAGGTCATCTCGCGGGGTTCATAGCTTTGGACAATCAGCGAGTGTTCCGGTTTGGACAAAAGGCAGTCCAGTAGAATAGGCGAACCGAGGTAGCCAAGTATACGGCACATTTTCTAGGGTTTGCTCCTACATTAATGGTTGAGATTAAGCTCCAAACCTTAAAAAAGGCTGAGATTTGGGGTGAATTGGCGATAGGAAATTGCTGAGAAACCGATGAGTTTGACGTTCGTTAGATGAACGTCGTTCCAGATGAAAAGCTTATTTTTGTTGAACCATCAGTCGTCCAAGAGAATCCGCAGCCAAAAGTAGCAACTTATACTGCAAATGCAAGAGCGATCGCTTTCATATTTTTGACAATACTTCATATTGTAGACACGCCATCTTTGGCTATGGCAGCGTAGAGGAGAATACCAGTCCAAAGGGGGAGCAATAATTGTCAGAGAGTTTAGCCTTTAACCCCAATCTGATTTTGCCCGTTGGAACCCAGATAGTGACTCGTGTTGAGATTCAAGATGCTGCGGGTGAAATTGCGCGATCGCGCGGCACCGTCGGCGTTATTATCAAATCACCCATTGACAACTCCCACGCCTATCGCGTGCAGTTTCCAGACGGGGGAGAAGCGTCTCTACGGCGCTCAGAACTCACCATCCACTCATCTTGGCAGCAAGAAGGTCTGCAACTACCAGGAGCCGTTCTTGCCGATTTTGACCTTTACGAGTGTGTCATTTACCGCTGTATCGTCGGTTCAAGAGCCTACGGTTTAGATAATGCCAACTCTGATATTGACCGACGCGGCATTTACTTACCACCCGCCGATATCCAGTGGTCGCTCTACGGAATTCCGGAGCAGCTAGAAAATAAAGAGAACGAGGAGTGTTACTGGGAACTCCAGAAATTTTTGACATTGGCACTAAAAGCAAATCCGAATGTCTTAGAGTGCCTCTACACACCAGGTGTAGAAATGGTGATGCCCCTGGCTGAAGAATTGTTAGGAATTCGGTCTATTTTTCTCTCTCAGTTAGTTTACCAGACATATAACGGATATGTGATGTCACAGTTCAAAAAACTTGAACAAGATATCCGTACAAAGGGGGAATTTAAATGGAAGCACGCGATGCATCTAATCCGCCTGTTGTTGTCGGGCATCACCGTGCTGCAAGAGGGTTTTGTCCCAGTTCGCGTCGAAGAACACCGACAACAACTGCTGGATATCCGCAACGGAGAGATGCCTTGGGAGGAAGTTAACGCTTGGCGGCTCAGCTTGCATCGCCACTTTGATGACGCCTTTGCCACAACATCGCTGTCAGAACGTCCGGATTATGAGAAGGCAAATGCTTTTTTGGTTAAAGCGCGTCGAAGTATGGTTTAGAAATTGAATTTCAAAGATGTTAAAGACGTCAAAAAAAAAGAGGAAATTCAGATGATACCTAATGCAGTGATGGTAATTTTTCCCTATCGTCATGAAGACTATTGGGTATTTGACTATGAGCCAGCCGGACTTATCCGCGAACCCTTTGTCAGCGGGATGCCTGCAATCATTGACAGTCTGGTTCAAGATATTCCCAATGCTGCTCAAGGTTTTAAACTCTTGTTTTCTCCAATCGCTTTTTCAGAGTATCAGGCAGAACTGGTTTGGGTGAGAGAACAGTACGGCGGTAACTGGTATCGCTGGGAAGCCAAAAATTTAGAAGGCTGGCTAAGTCCAGCATTGTTTAAATATTTCCCTGTAACGCTACATAAAATCTATTGCAAGGCTGAACCAATGTCTAACGCAATGATGGTGATTTTCCCCTATCGCTACGAACACACTTGGGTGTTTGATGATGAGCGTGTCGGACTTGTACGAGAGCCTTTTGTCAGCGGGATTCCTGAGATGATCGATCTTCTGGTTAAAGAGATTCCCAATGCTGAGAAAGGTTTTAAGCTTTTGTTCTCAGGAAACCCATTTCCCGGATATCAGGCGGAACTAACTTTGGTAAGAGAAGAGTATGGTGGCAATTGGTATCGCTGGGAGTTAAATAACAAGGAAGGATGGTTATGTCCCGCTTTATTTAAATACTTCAATGAAGCACCGAGGAAACTCTACTGCAAAGCGGAAAAGCTTCACGAGCAAGCGAATGGGTAATCAAAAAGAGGTTCCTAGGAGAGAGCAACGAATCATGAACCATTAGTAGGTTGGATTGGACGGCAGTGAAGCTCAACTAATGTTTAAATGACATATTGCATATCTTTTCTCAATGCGATCGCTCTTTCTTCTGTAAAGCCTGAAACCTTAACTCAGCTAAAAAACACCCTTAAACTACGATTTGAGTAGTTTAAGGGTGTATTTACCCGGATTTTGTAGCAGTTGATTCATACTATAAGCTTACTTCTTAACTATCGGCAATACCCATTAATAAATTATGGTAATAGCACAGCCACTACTCCCAGTCATTTCTGAGCAACCTTATCCGCTTTTGTTCGCAACAATCAGCGGCGCACATCTGTATGGCTTTCCATCTCCCGATTCTGATTATGACTTGCGCGGGTCACACATTCTGCCAGTGTCGGAGGTAGTTGGATTAGAGATTGGGCGTGAAACGATTGAAATTTCAGAAGTACGGGACAAGCTGGAAATTGACCTTGTAACTCACGATGTCAAAAAGTTCTTTTCGCTACTTCTTAAAAAGAACGGTTATGTATTAGAGCAGCTATATTCACCGCTAATTCTCCACACGACGCCAGAACATGAAGAATTAAAAGAGATTGCCAAAGGTTGCATCACCCGCCACCACTCTCACCATTATCTCGGCTTTGCAAATACGCAATGGCGGCTTTTTGAGAAAGAAAATCCGCATCGTGTTAAGCCGTTACTTTATGTTTATCGAGTGCTATTAACTGGCATTCATTTAATGCGAACGGGTGTTATAGAAGCTAATTTGGTTCATTTAAATGATATTTTTAAATTGCCTTATATTCCCGACTTGATTGAGCGCAAGTTAGCAGGAGCCGAAAAATCTGTTTTGGAAGATGCTGATATAGCATTTCATCAAAGGGAATTTGAGCGTTTGTGCGGCGAATTAGAGAAAGCTAGTCAAAGTAGTCACCTGCCCGAATCCCCATCTAGTAAAGATGCGCTGAACGATTTACTGGTGCGGTTGCGCCTAGCGTCTTTTACTAACGGGACTTAAACAGATTTCAAGCCCAAATAAAACCCAAAGCAGCTTTATAGGCTGAGAATACATCTCGATTAGCGTTCACCCACTCCATAAAACGGAAAGACATCGCTGTCCG